>NZ_AEAA01000101.1:0-67750 GCF_000179335.1 Peptoniphilus sp. oral taxon 836 str. F0141 | reverse complement strand
ATCTAAAAAGCCTATACAATAAATAAAGATAAAGAAGAGAAACCAGTCAAAATTTCACATAAGAGAGGCTATATAAAGCTAATGTTAGCAAATTTATTTTTATTTAATACTTTATTATGTTCTTATTAAGTTATTATTATCAAAAAGTAACTTATAAATCGAATAAAAACTATACCAAAATTATGCGGATTGTGTTATAATAGCTATGAATACTAAATTAACAAGTAATGGTACTCAAATCGTATGTTGGATTTGTAATAAAGTAAGAGGAAGAACAAAAGCCCTTAAAATCCAAGAATAAAAACATGGGGGTGGGTATTATAGCGGTATATTTACTTGCACAAGATAAACAATAAAGCATATGCAAGCTTTTGCTTACATACAAGGATATGCTTTTGCATACCCTTGATTGCTCGTTTTATTTTTGGTGCAAGTTTTTTTATTTATCTGCACACTTGCTTTTACAATTTGTCATTTACTTAAAAATAAGTTTAACTTATAAATGACTTAATATTCAAATTACTACGAGTATTTAATTAAGGGGTGATTATAAAAATAATAACTAACAACTAAAAAAATTATAGAAAGGGGTAAAGAAATGAACGACAAACAAATAACAAAAAGATTTATGGCATTATTTTTGTCGCTAATAATGCTAATAGGAATATTGCCACTCAACATCTTTGCTGAAGAACCACAACTTCCTGGCACATCTTCTAGAAGTGTTGATGCAGAAGGAAAGCCAAAAGTTCCTTGGGTAAACAAAGATGCTAAGACAGACGATGGAAGTGAATATTGGCAATTTCCAGAAGGAGTTAAGGTTATTAACGGACAAGGGGGAACAGACCCTTTACGTACAACAGGTATTAACTACGAAGGAAAATATTTAAATGCAGATGGTAATCTTGTTTTAAGATTTAACATATCTCAACAACAGGCAGCTACAACAGGGGTTTGGAAGTATCATGTACTAAGATTTCCAAAAGAAATCTACTTAGCAGCAGACTGGGATAAATCTTATATAGTACACAGACAAGTAGATTATTCCGTAGGTTCTAGGGTTGATTTTCTAAAGTTCACAGAAACAACAATTCCTAATCAACAAGCTTGGACAAAGTCTATAGAGTTTAAAGATGCAGGGATTTCATACAGACACTACGAAGTAAACCTTGTATTAAAAAGCGATGTAAATTGGGCTAAAGATTTTGCCGATAAAACTTGGCTTATCCAAATGCGTACCTTTAACGGAGACGGCTCAAAGATGTTCTCTGACTCAACACCTAGAAAACAGCGTAAATATACAAACTTCTCATACAACACTTATACAAAAACAACAGTAGTAGGAGACAAGGTTGGCCATCCTAAAGATCTTATAGAGTCAACAGCTCTTAATGCAGCCGATACCGAGATGGATATGGTTTACACAGCTTATTCAACTCTTTTACTTGATAAGATAAATAAAAAAGTTACACTGGTTTATGTTCCTACAAAAAATGGAAACCAAGCCGATTACAATAAACAAGGTGAAGCAGTGGCTGTAAGACAGACTTTAGACCCTGACTTTATAAAATATCTAGATATTAATGGTCAAGATGCTGAAATAGGTACAGTTAGACATTATAATGCGGCTGAAAAAGCTTATGGTAAGGAAATAAAACTTTTTGCTAAAGATTTAAATGGGGTTAAGATAGATCCAAATACAGGAAATTTTGCACTTGATCAGCACGGAAGACCTATCTCAACACGCCCTGACAAGTCCATATTTTTACAAATTGGAAGTAACAGATTTGTAGACAGAGAGAATGCAAAACTTGATGCTACTGATCCAAGTCATTATAATACAAAAATTTTGCCTAAAAATGAGACAACAAGCATCTATTCATCTGATGTAACTAAGGATGGTTTCTTCCTTGTATTTGAATACAACATAGACCCTGAAAAGATATCTTCAGACCTTATAACAGAGAAAAAGTTTGTTAAAAACTTTGTTTTTGACACTCGCTATATAACATCAAATGCACCAGGATTTAGAAAGTTTACTGTAAAAACAGATAAAGATATAAATCTTGATGCCAATAAAAAGCTTATGCTTCGTTTCCAATTTGACCCTGCAATAAGTTTTAAAACTGAATTGTTATCAAATAATGATGCTGATGACTTTATGTTTAACATGGGAGGACCAGAAGGCTCATGGAAGTCCTGGAAAAAAGAAGGATTTTATTGGAAGAAGAACAATAAAGGAGGTTGGGATTATTTCATTCCAGTATACGGAAGAGGGTCAATGGATAATAAATCCCAAGCTGAACCTTCAGGATTCTCAATCGATGAAGGTACAGAATTATCAGTTTGGCTACCAACAAAGAATGTTTGGACTAAAAAAGATTTCAATGCCAACGAAATCAAGATGGACATTGTAGAATCTAATGGAAGATATGGTAACGCTCTGGGAAAAATTGATGATTTTACTCCTGTAGCGGGTACAGAATTTACTTTATCAAAAGTTATGGACGATAAAGTTACTGGAAATCCTAAATATGCTAACAAAGAAGACATTTTCTACAATCCACTATATATGGAACACTCAGTTTCAAGAATTGGTGGTTCAGCTATAAGAGAACAAGCTGTTCCTATAGTTGACGAAATCTTCACAGATGATGAATTCGTAACAGGTATAGTTAGAGACGAAGGCGGAGTTTTATCTACTATCCATGTTGATAATGATAAAAATTCAAAGAAAAAATTCTTCGGCTCAAACTGGATTGAATTAACAAAATATGATAATAATGGAAATCCAAGTGAATATGGTTTAAGTGATGGAAAAGATGCAGCACAAACTTTAAAACCAGCTGATTTAGAAGACAAGAGAACTTACGGTTTTGGAAATGATAGAAAAGAATATAAGGGACTTAAATTTAAGATCACTAAACAGTACACAGATGGAGCTGATATAGAAAATACTAAAAAAGAATCCAATGTTAAGAGTTTAGGATTGATAAAAGACCAAGCCTTTGTTCTCAATACATTTAGAGATACTTCTTTAAATTCAGAACCAATATATGAACAAGTTCAAGCAAAAGTTGAGTTTGTAACATATCCAGATAAAAATGTATCTTTAACAAGGATAGTTCCACTTAACAAACAATACTCAGTTTTGGCTCCTGTAGTAGGAGAAGATGTAGAACCTGTTAAAAACGATAAATATGTACCAAATGGATTTATTGCTAAACAAGGCGAAGATAACATCAGAGTTGACGAAACTGATAAAACCGTAACTTTAGCAAGACGTTCATTAGTAGATGGCAAAGATAAAAATAAAAAATATGCAAATCTAATTAATCACGATGGTTTTGTTTATGACATAAATAACGCAAGTGATACTATAAAGAAATCTGAAACAGAAGCTTTCATGAAGAGACTTTACCCAGATGCAGAGTTTGATCAAGAACTTCATTTAGATGCACAAGGAAAAGTAAGAAATGATGGTTTATCAGTTATTGCTTGGACTACAAAACCTCTAAAAGATATTAATGATTTTTATAAACTTGAAAAAGATGGAAAAGTTCTTACAACATTAGATCAATGGAAAGAAGTTGATGAAGATAAACAAACTTATATCTTTAACGAATACTCTCCAGTAGATAAGAACAGAAAAGTTTATGCAGTTTGGGGAGCTCCATCATTAGTTCTTCACTCAAATAACACTTATGATGCTGAAGGTAATTTTGAAGCTGATAAAGAAACTATAGTTAGAATTCCTTATAGTTTGGCTGATGAAACATTAACAAATCAAAAGATAGATGCCATGACATCATCAACAAAAGACAACTTGAGAAAAACTAACACTATTAAACAGTTACCATTAGCTCCATACAAATACGAATCAAATAGAACTGTAAGTGCAACAGATGAAAATTATGACAACTATGATAAAAGACTTGAAAACTTTAGAATGAATGGAAGAACATTTGTGGGCTGGACAATGAATCAGTTCTCAAATATTACAGATGCAGATAAGTATGATGAAAGTAAATTGTCAAAATTTGTAGCTGGACAAAACAATGTTAGAATTGGAGAAATAAAAGATGGCTGGACTACAGGAGGAGCAGGAAAACCTAAAGTTTCTCTTCCTAAGAATACAGAAACAATCTTACTTCTTCAAACTGACTCTAAGGCATATGTTCCTAATGGTTTCTCATACTCTGTAAATAAGAGTGTACAAGAAATTCTAAAGTCAGGTAAGGATTACCATCTATATGCTAACTATAGAGATTATTTCGATATTACAGTTCATCCACAATATAAGGATATAGATACTACTCAAGATGCTACTCATAAATATGGTAAGTATAAAGACCTTGCAGATGCTACTAAAAAGAAGAATCTAAAGATAGGTATTCTTTACAGAACAGCTGTAACTGACTATTCAACACCTACAGTATTGCAACAAGCAACATACAATCCTATAAAAGATGGCATAAAAGATTATGATGTAAACTTTGCAAAACCTCTAAAATGGACACAACAACCAGGTTATGATAGAGAAGGTTTAAGAAAATCGTTTATATCAGTAGTTATTCCAGAAGGAAAAGAAAATGTTTATAACAATTTCAAACAACCTAAAAAACCAGGCTCTCAAGAAGTTTATGATTGGGCAGATCTTGGAATTTCAACTTATGTAAAAATCAGCGGATCATTACTTGATATAGCAACAAATGCTCCTAAGAATTTACACGAAACTGATACTGACAGGGACAGATATGGAGATCCTCTAGCAAAGAGACAATCATTTACAATCAAAAATAGTAACGGAAGTTTGGATGCTTATACATCTGCAACTTCAAGACAATCTCTAGTAAGAGAAGTTGGAGCAATAAAAGAAGTAAAAGGATATGACATCATCCTTACAAATACTCCTGAAACAATTCCTGTTCCAGAATTTGAATCAGTTAAAGAATCAGACACTGAATTAAAAATCAAATTCTCAGATGACATCAAAAATAATGTTGATGGATTAAAATTGGAAATTCCTCAAAAGAATGATGGAAAACTTAAGCTTGACTTCAAAAAGAAAACAGATGGAACATTTTAGGATTCAAGTGGAATAAAAGCCGTAGTTGATGGAGATCATCTTGTTATTAAAACATTAGATTTAAAAGGACTTCCTGATGATGAACAAAAGAGAACTATCTATGGAAACTACACTAAAGCTATTGATGACGGTTCCGGAACTGTAACACATATTGACGGAAAACAAGCTAAGGTTGTTATTACAAAATTACTTCCAGCTTACCCTGTAACAAATATGTATCAAGTTCCAAATGATGATCAAGGTAATACAAAGATAAAATTTGACATACCTCAACCAGGTCCTACAAACCAAGTAGTACCAGGAACAAAATATCAACCTCAAAAATGGGATAAAACTAAAAGTAAATGGGTTGATTGTGGAGATCCTTATAATGTAACAAAAACAGGCGAAGGTGGAAAGACAGTAGAGCTTACACTCACAGGAGTAGAAAATGACGATTTGATTAGAATCGTATCTGATGAGCCAGGAAAGAAACCAGCATACTCTGTTGGCGATGAAGCTGACAAACCATACACTCCAATGAAACCAAATCCTAACAAACCTTCAGATCCTGTAGCAGATACAAACCACTATGTCATAGTTGACAAAAAAGGTCCTACTGTAACTGCTAAAACAGAAGAAGAAAAATTCAGAAGATATATTGATTTAAAAGCAACTTTAGATGAACTTCCTGAAGGAGAAATAATAATCGAGTACGGCACAAAAGGTCCTAAGGGAACTCAAGGTAATCAAATTCTTAAATTTGAAAACAAGGCTTTAGCTTTTGAAAAAATTAAAGAACTTGTAAGAGTAGAAGACAAGACAAAAATTTGGATCACAGCAAAAGACAGATTTGGTAACAGTACAGATAAAGATGTAACTGCAAATCTATCAAGAGTATTTACAATCAAAGTTGAAGTTCCAGTGGCAGGAGACAATTATCTTATGATAAATTCTTCTATGGCTGATGCTACTATAGAGATGACTATTAAGAGAAAAGGACAAGAAATAAAATTAAAAGATGTACCAAATATTCCACAAGAACAAAGTAAGGTAGATCTTCTAAATCAAGATGGTTCAGCTTTTACACTTGAAAAAAGAGACACAATAATCTTTAAAGGAACTGTAAGAGCCAAAGATGGAAAAGCAGATTACACTACAAATCCATTTAGACTAAGAGTTAGATAAAGAGATAAGAAGTAGGAGATATTGTAGGGGAGATTTCCTCCCCTTACAATAACTTAGAAAGGAGAAGTTATGAATAAAAGAGCTATTTCCTTATTATTAGCAATAGTTATGTTACTTTCAACCATAACAAGCCCAATTTATGCAGTAGGTCAAAATTTACCGAAAGATAAAGTTGAGGCTGGAAATGAAGTACCCTATACTAATGAAGGAAACAAAAAAATCTTTAAGATTGACAAAAGAGCAATAAAAGAGGTAAAAGGACCTCAACGAATTGCAACAAGAAGTACAGTACAAAGTAATGGACCTAAACCTGCTCCAGTTCAAGCAACAAGAACAGAAAAAATGACAGTAAAGCTTACTACAAAAGGACTTGGCAATGGAGCACAAAATTTTGACTGGTCTTTATTTAACAATAGCAAATTTACTGCCGAGCTTGTTATATATGACGTAGATAATAACGAATATTATCCACAAAAAAATGGCAGACCCGTAACTATAGACTTCACTAAAGATGGAGAACAAACTATTGATTTTGATGTACCAGTAACTTTAGATGTTGACTCATATAACATTGTAGTTAAAACTATGGATAATTTTGAAGTTAGAGCATGGTATGAAGAGGCAACAACAAGCCCTTCAGGTGCAGAACTTAAGCTTGAGTTTACAGTTATAGAACTGGCAAGCCCATTTGTAGAAGTAATTTATCAAGATTCACAAGGACAAAACCTTGCGGCTGATAAACTACCAACAACTACAGGTGTTAATATAACAGCTGAAGGAGTAAAACTTGCGAGAGCAGATTTAAGCATACCTCTACCTACTCAAAATACAAAATATAACATAGCACAAGGAATTCCTGGAAAAGGAAGAGCAACAACACAAGCGCTAAACAATTTAACAGATGCTATAAAATATAAAGTAGACGGAAAAGATAGTGGACTTATTACGCTTGGTAATAAAGAATTCAAGCTAAGCATAACAAATTCATTAAAAGATGGCTCACAAATAGTTTTAACTTTATCAAAAGCAGATCAACTTAAAGAACTAGGCGGACTAAATCCGAAAACAATAAAAGTTTGGAAAGCCGATACAATTGATTGGAAAAAAGGTGTAGAACCAGTTGATGATAATAATTCAGCTGCAGTATGGGATCTAATAGAAGAAGCAACAGTAACAGACATAACAACACCAAATAAAAGAGATTCAAGTAAAGCTGGAAAATTCCCAGGTAAACTAAAACTTACCTTTGACGATGGCTCTTCATTAGAAGTAGACAAACAAATGTTAATCGTAAGCGAACATGTAGTTGTAGTAGATCCAAATAATACAGATCCAGACGCACCACAAAATGAAGACCTACCAAGAGATAAAATTACAGTTATCTTTAAAGCAGGAGAAGGCATAGTTAATATAAATACTAATGGCAAAACAACATACGCTAAACCAAATGCAACATTAGCTGATACAGACTTCCCAACAAATATCACATATAAAGATGGATATAAGAATGAAGTAACTTGGGAACCAACAGATCATAAAGTTGATACAAACAATAGAAAATATTATAATGGTAAAAGAAATACATTCACATTCAATGCAAGTGCAACAAAGAATGATACAAGCGCAGATAAGATTACAAAAGCCGGCGGCTTAGCACCAAAAGCAACCGCAGCCTTTGTAGGAGATACACTTAACTGGGCAGGCAGTGCAGTACTAAGCGATACAGCAAAACAAGCAGCAAACGCAACAGAACTACAAGGTCTACTAGATAAAGCAACAATCACAGACGCAACAGACCCAGCAAGAACAAGTGCAGCAGCAGGAGAATTTACAGGCAAAGTAAAAGTAACATTTGAAGATAAGTCCTTCATAGAAGTAGACAAACAAATCCTATATGTATACGAAAACGGAGCCAAGAAACCTGGTAGTGACAAACCAGTACCAACAGATGCAGCAACAGTAACATTTACAAAAGATGACAAGAGCATCAAAGACTGGGGAACAGTAGAACCAATCATAGTAAAGAAAAACAAAGCAGTACCATCTGATAAATTCCCTAATGCACAAGCAAAAGACGGATACAATACAGTAGCATGGTCACCAGCACAAAACACAGTCATAACTGGAGATCAAACATTCAATGCAAGTGCAACAAGTAATACACCTACTAAAAATAGTGAAGATTACGATCCACATTATACTGGTAAATCTGGTAAACCTGGTGAAACTGTACGAATAGATGCTCCAACATTTACTAAAAAAGGTGTTAATGGTAATGTACCAGCGCCAACTACTCCAACAAAGGGAACTACATTTGCTAATAATGATCCTACTCAAAATAATGTAACTGTTGATCCTAACACAGGAGCTATCACAGTTGCTATTCCACAAGATGCACCAGTTGGAAGCATTATAACTATTGAAGTTAAAGTAACTTATCCGGATACTTCTTATGATACTGTAAAAGTAAGTGTTACGGTAACTGATAATACTCAACCTAAACCAGAAGATGATAAATCAAAAACTCCAATTGTTGATCCTGTAAATGATGGTGATACTTCTATTTCTGGTAAGGGTGAACCGGGTTCTGATATTATTATCAATGTACCAGGAAAGGATCCTATAAAAACTACTGTTGATGATGGTGGAAAATGGATCGCTCCTATTGACCCAGCTCACGAAGGCGATGTTATTGAAGTTATTCAAATAGAAGTTGGTAAAAAACCTTCTGATCCGGCTTATGTAACAGTTGGAGGACGTTCTATTATTGTTCCAGGCCATGATGACGGTGGTCATTGGTGGTTTGGTGGAGGTTCATTTAAGCCTGTAGAAACAGAAGAACAAGTAATAGATAAGACTGAACATGGAATTCATATTGCCTATATATTTGGTTATAAGGATCATACTTTCAGATGCGAAGGTAAGATAACTAGAGCTGAAGCGGCATCAATGATTGCTCATATAGCAAAACTTGACTTATCAGATAATTCTAAACCTGACTTTAAGGATACTCCAAGTTCTTGGTATAATGCAGCTATAAATGCTATGGTTAAGAAAAATCTAATGTTTGCTGATAAGAACGGAAACTTTAGACCTAACGAACCTATAACTCGTGGAGAATTTGCTAGGGCAATTCAATTTATTGATAAGGAAAACAAGAAAGAAGCTCCATTTATGGATATTAAGGGACATGAATTTGAAGAAGCTATTAATCAAGCTTATTCAAATGGTAGAATCGCTGGTTATCCTGATGGAACATTCAAACCTGACGAGTCAATAACACGTGCTGAAGCGGTTACAATTCTTAACAATTTTGATGGACGTATGGTTAGAGAACGTGGAATTGAAGATGTAAAGAAAGATTTAATTAAATTTACTGATTTAATACCTAGTCATTGGGCATATTATGAAATAATTGAAGCTTCAAACTCTCATGCTTATTCAAGAATTTCTAATGACAGCAAGGAAGAAAAATGGTCAAATTTAATTAAGTAAGAATAATAATAAAAAGATAGGGCCTAGCTCTATCTTTTTACTTTATGTTTTTAGCTTATGTATTGATTTTAAAATATATAATAGTTATGTATTTTTTATTAGTTTTTAGTATAAATATAAAAAATGGCGGGATTAGTTATTGTAATCCGCCATTTTTTCGTTTAATAGAGATTTCATATTATAATTTTCTAATAACTGAAAATTATTTATTATATCATAAGTGTTATTTGAGCTTAGTTCATAGACCATATTGTTAATTTTATATATGCCTTTTGCCTTAACTACTCTATTTATATGATCACTTTTTACATATATGAGAAGTTTTGGAGAGTTTTCAAATTGGTAGCTATCGTAGTATTCATATTCTTTTAATGAGTCTTTTGGTAAGTTTTTTATTGATGATGATGTAGAGAATGTAATTTTTACTAGAAGGTCATCTTCTTTGTCATTAAAGGAGTTCTGCTCAACTGAATATATATTTACTTGTGAAATAGGTCCTCCAAAAAATTCTATGTAACTTACATAGATTTGGGCTGGATTTTTGAACAAGTCTATGCCTAAATGATTTTCAAATAGTCTCAAGTCCCTGTACGTAACTTTGAATTTGAAGTTTTTATCTTTTGATTTTGTGGTATTTTTTAAATTTTCAAAAGAAATTCTTACGGGCTTTACCCTATATACTTGGTCTATGTTATTATAATTTTTTGTAGATGATAGGGAACAGGCACCTAATATTAATATTAAAGGAATTAAAAGTAGCTTTTTCATAGATTCACCTCTTTACTATTTTATCATACTCACATATAAATATAAATAAGTGGTTTTTTCAATATTTAGTTGATATATTTTATAAATTTAGTATAATTAAATTGTTAAGGATATAACAAAAGGAGGATTTTATGACTAGAATTGCAGTAATAGCTATCATTGTTACTAACCCAGATTCTGTTGAAAAATTAAACGAAGAACTTCACGAATTTAGACAATTTATTATTGGAAGGCTTGGAGTACCTTACAGAGAAAAAAATTTAAATATTATTTCTGTAGCCTTGGATGCTCCTATGGATACTATTAACGCACTTAACGGGAAAATTGGTGCTTTGCCAGGGGTATCATCAAAGACAATAATACAATAATGAATGTTGAGGATATTTGTAATAAGTTTTATCTGACTAAAAAGCTTTCTTTTGAGGAATTTAAGTTTCTTTATTGCTTAGAAGATTTTTCTTCCTTAAATGCCTTTGCTAGAAAATTAGCTTTGAAAAATTTTTCTAATAAAATTTATATTAGGGGTTTAATTGAAATTTCTACTGTATGCAAGAATAATTGTTATTATTGCGGTTTAAGAAGTGATAATAAAAATACCCAGAGAATTAGATTAAAAAAGGAAGATATTTTAAAAAGAGCTGAGGCTGGTTATAAGATGGGCATTAGAACCTTAGTTATGCAGGGAGGGGAAGACCCTTTTTATACTAAGGATTATATGGTTGATATTATTAAAACTCTTAAAAATATTTATCCAGACATTGCCATCACCCTATCTCTTGGAGAAAGATCTTTTGAAGATTTTAAAGCTTTTAAAGAGGCTGGTGCTGATAGGTATCTTTTGCGTCATGAAACTTATGATAGGGGTCATTATCAGGCACTGCATCCTCGTGAAATGTCTTTTGATAACAGAATCGAGTGCCTTTATAATTTAAAATCTCTAGGTTTTCAAACTGGATGTGGTATGATGATAGGCTCTCCCTATCAAAAAATTGAAAATGTCTACAAAGATCTAGAACTAATTTTAAAATTAAAGCCTCAAATGGTTGGTCTTGGACCTTTTATTGCCCAAAAAGATTCGCCTTTTAATAATTATGAAAATGGTAAATTAAGTTATGTTCTTAAAATATTATCTATTGTAAGAATTGCTGATGAAAAAGTTCTTTTGCCTGCGACTACAGCTCTTGGGACTATCCATAAGATGGGAAGGGAACTTGGAATTCTTGCTGGAGCTAATGTTCTTATGCCAAATATTGGCAGTGAAAAATTGAGACAATCTTATAAGCTCTATGATAATAAAATTGGCACTAAACTTGAAAATGAAGATGATTTTTTCTCTCTGAGTTCTAAAGTTGGTGCAATAGGTTATGAACTCTCTATGTCTAGAGGGGATTATTGACAGGAAAGATTAAAATCTGACCTGGAAAGGAGAAATTATGTATAATAAATATTCAAGCGATCCTAATGAATTTATTAATCATGAGGAAATTTTAGACACTTTGGATTTTGCACAAAAAAATAAGAACAACAAGCTTATGTTAGAAGAAATTCTAAACAAGGCTTCTTTAGAAAAAGGTTTGAGCCATAGGGAAGCGGCGGTGCTTCTCTTATCTGATGAAAAATGGGTCAAAGACGGTATTTTTTCTCTTGCAAAAAAAATCAAAGAAAATTATTACGGAAATAGAATTGTTCTATTTGCACCTCTTTATCTTTCAAATTATTGCGTAAATCACTGCGTATATTGTCCCTACCATGCTAAAAACAAAAATATAGTTAGAATTAAATTGACACAGGAGCAGATAAAAAATGAGGTTATTGCTCTTCAAGATTTAGGTCACAAAAGGCTTGCTCTTGAACTTGGTGAAGATCCAGTAAATAACCCAATTGATTACGTCTTGGAATCTATTGATACAATTTATTCGATTAAGCATAAAAATGGCTCAATCAGACGTGTCAATGTAAATATTGCAGCTACTACTGTAGAAAATTATAAAAAATTACATGATAGGGGAATAGGTACATATATCTTATTCCAAGAAACTTACAATAAAAAATCTTATGAAAAACTTCATCCTTACGGACCTAAACACGATTATGATTATCACACAACAGCCATGGATAGAGCCCAAGAAGGCGGGATTGATGATGTTGGTATTGGAGTTTTGTTTGGACTTGAAACTTATAAATATGAGCTGGTAGGATTGCTTATGCATGCCGAACACTTAGAGGCAACTTTTGGTGTTGGACCACACACTATTTCTGTGCCGAGAATCCAACCTGCTGATGATATTGACCCTAAATCTTTTAAAAATGCTCTTGCAGATGATATTTTTGAAAAAATTATTGGTCTTATTCGCTTGAGTGTTCCATATACTGGTATGATTATTTCTACAAGGGAATCAAAAAGAGTAAGGGAAAAAGCTTTAGCTTTAGGAATCAGTCAAATCTCAGGTGGTTCAAGAACTACAGTTGGCGGTTATGCCAATGGTAAGGATGTAAATTCTGCTCAATTTGAACTGGCAGATAATAGAACCCTTGAAGAAGTTGTAGATTGGCTTATTGAGCTTGGATATATACCATCATTTTGTACTGCTTGCTATAGGGCAGGCAGAACTGGAGATAGGTTTATGGCATTGTGCAAGTCCAAGCAAATATTAAACTGCTGTCAACCCAATGCTCTTATGACTTTAAAGGAATATTTACTTGATTATGGTTCAGATTTTTCTAAAGAATTAGGAGAAAAATTAATTGATCATGAACTTAAGAAAATTCCAAGAGATTCTGTAAGAGAAAGAGCAAAAACCATGATAGCTCAGATGGCTTATGAAGGAAAGAGAGATTTTAGATTTTAATGGAAGTTTCAAAGGGAAATAGGATTCATATAGGTATTTTTGGAAAAGTAAATAGTGGCAAGTCTTCTCTTATAAATCTTTTAGCAGCTAGGGAAGTATCAATAGTTTCAGATAGAGAAGGAACTACTACTGATAGTGTATATAAGTCTATGGAATTTTTGGGACTAGGACCTGTAACTATAATGGATACTCCAGGGGTTTGTGATAAAAGTTTTTTAGGTAAGCTCAGGGAACAGAGATTAGAAAGAGATATTGAAAAGGCAGATATTGCCATAATTTTATTTTCTGATTCTGATATTGCAAGAGAGCTTGAACTCATAAAAAAACTTAAAAAATCAAAAATTTTACTTGTAATTAATAAGGTAGATATTTTATCAGCCCAAGAAAAAGAAAATATTTATAAGAATTTAAAAGATTTGCCCTTTAAAATTATAGAAATTTCTACAAAAGAAAAAAATGGAATAGAAGAATTAAAAAAAGAACTTGTCAAATTAAAACCAGAGGAGGCTCCTTTAATTTTTGATGGTCTTGTAAAAAAAGGCGACAGAGTTTTACTCATAATGCCACAGGATATTGCAGCTCCAAAAAAAAGACTGATTTTGCCTCAGGTGGAATCTATAAGGGAACTTTTAGATAGAGAAGCACTTTTATATATTGCAAAGGTGGAAAATATGGAAGATATGCTTTCATCCTTAAAAGAGGCGCCTGATTTAATAGTTACTGATTCCCAAGTTTTACAAGATGTTTATAAACTAAAACCGGAAAAATCAAAACTCACTTCTTTTTCTGTATTATTTGCAAAAATGAAGGGTGACATTGACGCTTATATTAAAGGTACAGAAGTTTTTTCAAAAATTGATGAAAATTCAAAAATTTTAATAGCTGAATGTTGCACCCACGCTCCTTTAAGCGAAGATATTGGAAGAGTTAAGATTCCAAATATGTTAAAGAAAAAATATGGAGAAAATTTGCAGGTAGATTTTCAAAGTGGAGCATCCCTACCAAAAGATATTGAAAAATATGATCTAATCATCCAATGTGGTGGTTGCATGCTGACAAGAAATAATATATTAAATAGGATTGAAAAAGCAAAAGTTTTAAATGTACCCATTACAAACTACGGGCTGACTATTGCTTATTTTAAAAAAATTCTTGATAAAATAACTATATAAAATATAAAATTTACCCCAAACTCAGTTAAAATTTGAATCTTTGGGGTAAGTTTTATATTTTTTTGAATTTTTTTAATATACATTAATAGTTCTCATAGGAAATAATAGATAATTATTAAAGAAGTTAGCTATTTATCATGTATATATTATTATTAATCATAAAATTTAATCAATTTCTTTAATTTTTACAACTTTTGCCGGCAGACCAACTGCTGTGGCACCCTTTGGAACATCAGAAAGAACCAAGGCACCAGCACCAATTTTTGCAAAATCTCCCACCTTTACAGGACCAAGAATTGTGGCGCCAGTTCCTATTGTTACATAGTTACCAACAGTTGGGTGTCTTTTGTGGTCCTTTTCGTTACCTGTACCTCCAAGAGTTATATTGTGGTAAAAATGGCAATAATCCCCAACTTCTGCTGTTTCTCCTATAACAACAGCCATGCCGTGGTCTATAAATAAATTTTTGCCTATTTTTGCTCCAGGGTGAATTTCAATACCTGTCCTTCTTCTAGAAATTTGAGAAATCCATCTTGCTAAAATCTTGTGGTTTTTATTGTAGAAATGGTGGGCAATCCTGTGATAAATCATGGCACGAACTATTGGATATAAAAAGACTGCTTCAAAAAGACTTTGGCATGCAGGGTCTTGGTCCAGGATAAATTCGCCATATTCTTTTAAGGCTTTAAAATATTTAATCATTGAATAATTCTGTGGACAGGTATCTTTCTCCCGTATCGGGAAGAACGGTTACAATATTTCCTCCAAGTTTTTCTTGCATTTTTAATGCAGCGACAACATTAGCACCTGAAGATATACCAACTAAAAGACCTTCTTCTTTTGATAGACGTCTTGCCATATCTATAGCATCATCAGATTTAACTGTGATAACTTCATCTAATAAATCTACATCTAAAACTTTAGGAATAAAATTAGCACCTATTCCTTGAATTTTGTGACTGCCGGATTTTCCTTGACTTAAAAGGGGAGATTCGTAAGGTTCCATTGCCCAAATTTTAATATTTTTGTCTTGTTCTTTTAAATATCTTCCTACGCCTGTAACAGTTCCGCCTGTTCCAAATCCTGCTACAAATCCATTTATATCCTTTAGATCATTATAAATTTCAGGACCTGTTGTTTTATAATGTGCAAGAGCATTGTCTTTATTATCAAATTGATTAGGCATATAATAAGCTCCATTTTCAACAAGTTCTTTTGCTTTTTCTACTGATCCTGCCATGCCACCTTCTTTAATTAAAATAACTTCAGCTCCATAAGCTTTGATTAATTTTACCCTTTCAATAGACATGGATGAAGGCATTGTTAATACTACTGGGAAACCCAAAGTTCTACCTATTAGGGCAAGACCTATGCCGGTATTACCACTTGTAGGCTCAACAATTTTCATGCCTTCTTTTAGTTCTCCTCTTTCTATTGCACCCATAATCATTTGATAAGCAGCCCTATCCTTAATTGAGCCTGCAGGATTTGATTTTTCTACTTTGACATAAATATTTTTGCTGATGTTTTCTAATTGTACTAAATTTGTTTTTCCTATGGTTTCTAATAATTTCATATAATTTTTTCCTTTCTTATAATAAAAAAGGGATATATGTAAAACATATATCCCGAATAAACTTTGGAAAGATTTTACACATTCAAAGAAGCCCTATTTGTAGATAGGACAACAGAATGCCATAGTTGAATTTTTTAAAAATAAATTTTTCATAAGTAATCAACTCTCTCTTAGACATAAGCATACAATAAAAACTATATTATGTCAATAAGTTAAAAAATAATTTTAAATTAAAGACTATTCATTTTAACGATTTTAAAGTTTTTCTTAATTTTAAGCCATCTTTATGAATATTTTATTTGATAAATAGAGCGCTGTGTGTTAAAATCAATATGTTATAAATAAATTGGGGGGACACGATGAAAACTTTATTATCAATTATAATAATAATTGCAGGTATAATTGTAACTCTTATTATTGCCCAAATGGAAACTGAGCAAGCAGGTCTTGGAACTTTACAAGGCGCTAGCGACACAAGTCTTTGGGGTCAACATAAGGGTTCAAGTAAGAAAGAAATACAAAATAAAATTGTAATTGTTTCAAGTATTATATTTGCAGTAGTTTTATTAGTACTTGCAGCTTTAAGCTAATTTAAGGAGGATTATAAGGATGAATTTATTGTTACTTGCTCCTATAGCTGGTGTTTTGGCACTTTTATTTGCCGGATATAAGGCATCTTTTGTTTCAAAACAAGATCCAGGTAATGACAGAATGAAAGAAATTTCTTCTTACATTTCACAAGGAGCTATGGCATTTTTAACAAGAGAGTATAAGGCTCTTGTTGTTTTTGTAATCGTACTTGCATTAATCTTGGCAATTGGGCTTCATTCAATTCAAACTGCAGTTTGTTTTGTTTTTGGGGCTTTATTTTCAGTATTAGCCGGATTTGTAGGTATGAAGGTTGCCACTAAGGCAAATGTTAGAACATCTAATGCAGCCATGACTCACGGACTTGGAAAAGCACTTGATATTGCATTTTCAGGTGGAGCAGTTATGGGAATGTGCGTTGTTGGTCTTGGAATTATAGGTATTATTGGAGCTTATTTCTTTGCTGATGCTTCAGTTGAAATTATTACTGGATTTTCTTTAGGAGCATCATCTATTGCACTTTTTGCAAGAGTTGGTGGGGGTATTTATACTAAGGCAGCAGATGTTGGAGCTGACCTTGTTGGTAAGGTTGAAGCAGGAATTCCTGAAGATGACCCTAGAAACCCTGCTGTTATTGCAGATAATGTTGGTGATAATGTTGGGGACGTTGCAGGAATGGGAGCTGACCTTTTTGAATCATATGTAGGAGCTTTACTTTCAGTTATTACTCTTGGAGTTGTAGCTTATGGTGAAAATGGAGTTTTATACGGAACTCTAATTGCAGCTTTCGGTATTGTAGCTTCAATAATTGCAGCATTTTTTGTTAAGGGAGATAAGAATCCTCAAAAGGCTCTAAACAGTGGTGAATATGTAGCTGCAGCAGTTACAATGGTAGCAGCAGCACTTTTATCAAATTATATTTTTGCATCATTTAAACCATTTATACCAGTTATTATTGGTATTGTTGTTGGTCTTATTATTTCAAAATTTACTGAATATTATACTGCTGATCAATATAAGCCAGTTCAAAGAATTGCGGCTGAATCTGAAACAGGTTCTTCTACAAATATTATTGCAGGTCTTTCAGTAGGTATGAGTTCAACTGTTTGGCCAATTGTTGTTATAGCTCTTGGAATCATCGCTTCTTATATAGGAGCAGGTGGAAATATTGAACCACTTTATGGACTTTATGGTATAGCTCTTGCAGCTGTTGGTATGCTTTCTACAACTGGTATGACAATAGCCGTTGATGCTTACGGACCAATTGCAGATAATGCAGGTGGTATTGCAGAAATGTGTGAATTACCTGAAGAGGTTAGAGAAATTACAGACTCTCTTGACTCAGTTGGTAATACAACAGCAGCTATTGGTAAGGGATTTGCCATTGGTTCAGCAGCACTAACAGCTTTAGCATTATTTGTTTCTTATATAAATGCTACTGGTCTTACAGGAATTGATATTTCTAAACCAGCAGTTATTGCCGCAACATTTATTGGTGGTATGCTTCCATTTGCATTCTCTGCTTTAACAATGTCAGCAGTAGGTAATGCAGCATCAGCTATGATTGATGAAGTTAGAAGACAATTTAAGGAAATTCCAGGAATCATGGAAGGAGAAGCTACTCCAGAATATGCAAAGTGTGTAGATATTTCTACTACAGCAGCTTTAAGAGAAATGATTGTACCAGGTCTTATAGCAGTTGTTGTACCAATTGTTGTTGGTATACTTCTTGGAACTGAAGCACTTGGAGGACTTCAAGCTGGAGCTCTTGTAACAGGAGTTTTGATGGCAATATTTATGTCTAATGCTGGTGGAGCATGGGATAACGCAAAGAAATATATTGAAGGTGGAAAACATGGTGGAAAGGGTTCAGAAGCTCACAAGGCTGCTGTAACTGGAGATACTGTAGGAGATCCATTCAAGGATACATCTGGACCTTCTCTAAATATTTTAATTAAACTTATTACAGTTGTTTCATTAGTATTTGCACCATTATTTGTAGCTTATGGTGGAATTTTAATTAAATAATAAAGAATATTTACCCTGATTAAAGTGCGAGGCAAGTCCTTGCACTTTTTTTATATTTTTAATCTTTAATTTATAAGAAATATTTTTTATAATATATTTATATTAGGAGGGTTTATGAGAATTTTAGATATAATAGAAAAGAAAAAATTAGGAGAACAACTTTCAAAGGAAGAAATTTCTTTTTGGATAAAGGGACTTTGTAGTGGAGATATTCCAGATTATCAAACTTCAGCATTACTTATGGCTATTCGCTTGAAGGGAATGAATCAAGAAGAAACGGTTAATCTCTGCCAAGAAATGGTACATAGTGGAGATATTCTTGATTTATCGGAGATAGAAGGTATAAAAGCAGATAAACATTCTACAGGGGGAGTTGGAGATAAAACTTCTCTAGTTTTAGGACCTCTTGTAGCATCTTGTGGTTTAAAAATTGCCAAGATGAGTGGACGTGGTTTGGGTCATACTGGTGGAACTCTAGATAAATTGGAATCTATAAGCGGTTTAAATATATTTTTATCAGAAGATGAATTTAAAAAACAAGTTGCTGAAATTGGTATAGCAATTGTTGGACAAACAGGAGAGCTTGTGCCTGCAGATAAAAAACTTTATGCCCTAAGGGATGTAACGGCAACAGTTGATTCTATTCCCCTGATATCCTCATCAATAATGTCAAAAAAATTAGCTGCGGGTTCAGATACAATTCTTCTCGATGTTAAATATGGCAAGGGTGCTTTTATGCACACTGTGGAAGATGCAAAAAAACTTGCAAAAACTATGATTTCAATAGGCAAAAGTCTTGGTAAAAATACTATGGCGATGATTACAGATATGAATGCTCCTCTTGGAAGAACAATTGGTAATGCTTTAGAAATAAAAGAAGCTGTATTGACATTAAAAGGTCAGGGTGAAGAGTCTTTTACAGAATTTATTATTTCTGCAGCGAAAATTATGTTAATGCAAGGAAAAATCACATCAGATGAAGCAGAAGCTGATAAGATGTTGAGGGAAAATATAAAAAATGGAAAAGCATTTTTAAAATTTAAAGAGATGGTCAGATCTCAAGGTGGAAATGTTGATCAAATTGATGATTTAGACCTCTTGCCTAAATCAAAACATATAGAAGATATGAAATCTAAAGAAGAAGGATATATTTCTAAGATAAATTCAGAAGAGTTAGGGATTCTATCCATGAAACTTGGAGGAGGAAGAAAAAAGAAAGAGGATAAAATTAATTATGCTGTGGGCATAATTATGGATAAAAAAGTTGGAGATTATGTAAAAATTGGGGATAGTTTAGGTCAAATCCACTATGATGATTTATTAGATAAGCAATTAATAGATAGCTTTTACCAAGCTTATGAGTTTTCAAAAAATAAGGTGGAAAAAATTAAGGTTATTGAAGAGATTTTAAAGTAGATAATGTTATTAATTTAATTGATAAGGAATTGATACTTTAGTATAATGTAACAAAAGGAGGTTTTCATGAAAAAATTAATTGTAATTTTTCTTTCCATGTTTTTAATTTTTATTGGTGTATATGCTGATGAAGATATTCAGGTAGTTTTAGAACAACCTGCCGTTTCAAGTGCAAAAAGTGGGGAAAATCTTCTATATAACTTAAATATAAAACTACCTAAAGATTATAAGAAAAAATATGAATCTTTTTCTGTCAGCGTACTTATGGATGGTAATTTAAAAGTACTTTCTACAGATTTAGTGGGAGCAGAAGTAAATCCGGGAAAGATTAATTTAAAAACAACAGAAAACTCTAAAACTTCTCAAAATATTATCAGCTTAAATGTTGATGATATAAGTAAGATTGATAAGGAAAACTTAAGCTTAAAGATCAACACAAAGGTGAGAAAAGAAATCAAATCAGGTGAAAATTTAGAAAATTCCTTTGTTCTTTCCTATCAGGATAGGAAGGGATATACGGGTTCTAGTCAAAAAAATTTGGAATCTTCAACAAAGGCAGGAAATATTGAATTAAAAATTTACGACATCTATGCTAATTCAAAAACAATTAAGGGTAAGTCAGAAAAAAATGCAACTATTGTTCTTTATAAGGGTAAAGATGAGTTAAAAAGAGTTAAAGCTGATAAAGATGGTAACTTTTCTATTGATGTAAATCCTTTTAGTGAAGGTGAAAAAATTAGACTCTATGCCTACTATGAAGATGATAATGTATATGTTGATTATATAATTAAGGGAGTAGATGAGTCTTATAAAACAAAGGATGTAAAAAAGTCCAGCGAAGAAGTAATAAATTCTATTTCAAATATGAAAAAAATAAGCGACTATGTAGCTTTTGCAAAAGGATTGCCAACAGCTAAGGCTACAAAGGAAGAAGAAGCAAGGCTAAAGGCAGCAATAGCTGGTGGAGAATATCTTCAAGTAAAAAAAGTGGTTAAAGATGAAGATATAGGAAAAGTCTTTAATGAACTTCAAGAAGCAATCAAAGGTGTTAGAAAGCCCTATATGGTTGGAAGCGAGGGCAAATTCAATCCTGATAAGGCAATGACTAGAGCTGAAGTTTGTCAAGTTTTAAGTAAAATCATAATGGGCAATAAGACTGTTAGTGATTTTTCATCTTTTAAAGATGTTGATCAAGAAAAATGGTATGCAGGAGCAGTAACTGCAATTGAATCCAGAAAGCTTATTTCAGGATATAGTGACGGGACCTTTAAACCTGAAAAAGAAATAAAAAGATCAGAATTTGCCATGATTATTTATAATTATTTAAAACTTGATGAAAGTTCTGAAAGTGTAAAATTTTCGGATGTTTCCAATAATCATTGGGCAAAAAAAGCTATAGATACCCTAGTGGCTAATAAAATAATGGTAGGTACAGATTCAAAACACTTTAACCCTGATGGCAAGCTTAAAAGATGTCAGGCAGCGGTAATTGTAAATAATATTTTAGATAGAAAAGTAAATAAGGAATTTTTAAATACCTATAGCAAAAATCCTTACAAGGATTTATCAGATAAACACTGGGCATATTATCAAATACTTGAGGTCAGTGGTTTGTAAAAAGTTTATAAAAAAGACTTTTTTGATTTTTATAAATCTTAAAAGTCTTTTTTTATGGAGAAAAGTATATTAATTTTAAAGTATTAATGTTATTAAATAAAATCAGTATAAATCTCCTATAGATATTACCAATAATAAAAAAATATTCACTATAGCTAGCTTTATTATGTGACCCTACTTTTTAAGGAAAATGTGGAAAGATTCATTATTGTTAAAAAAAACTATATAAATTAATGGCTTAATACAAATATTAAAGAAAAAAGTGATGAGCATAATAGATTTACCTATTCTGCAACATCACCTTTTCTAATGTATTAAATATCATACGACCATCAAAATAATATTTTTAAAGTTAATTTTCTAAACTTACTCTTTTTTCTAAATTTCTTTTTTCCATAAATATTATTGATGAAGCTATGGCTATAAGAATCACACCTATAATTTCATTTGTAGAAATTCTTTCTTTCAAAAATATTAGGGAAAATATTGGTGCAAGTATAGGTTTTATAAAAAATACAAGAGATGATATTGCTATTGGATTTTTTTCTACTGCAAAGAAATGACAAGCAAAGCCCATTCCTGTTACAAAAATCGCTATATAAAGTAGTATTAAAATATTATCCTTGTTTATTCCTGAAATTATTGGGATACTTGCAAATTTATCAAGTCCAATTCCCATAAAGAATTCGCTGACAGAAGAGATTCTAGATACTAATACTAATATTAATAGTTCAACACAGCCAAAGAGAAAGGTAAATGATGTTATTGTTGGTGATTTTATAGGTTTATGGGCATTCAATTTTTTGCCTACTAAAGAGTAAAGGGAAAAAGAAAACGCCGATAAAATATTTACAATAAATCCGAACAAGGAACCCTTGAAATTCAAAGGATTTATTAAGACTAAAAATCCTATAAAAGCTATGACTATTCCTATAAAAACATTTTTACTGATTTTTTCTTTGGTAAATAGATGTCCCAAAATCATGGAAAAAAATGTGTTGGAACAGAAAAGTATACCTGCCACATGGGCATCTAAGTAATATACGGATAGGGTGTAGCATGTCATTGCAAAAACTATGCACAAAAGTCCGGTAATAGCAAAGCCTATGTAGTCATCTTTTTTCAGTTTATAATCTGCTTTTTTTAATTCTCTTTTACTTATGGGATATAGGATTAATGCACCTATAAAAAATCTAAGAAGATTTAATTGTATGGGATTAAAAGCCCCTCCAGAAAGTTTAATTGCAACCTCCATACTTGAAAAAAATATGGCGGCTAAAAATACATATATTAAATTCATTATTGCCTCCCTAATCATTATAAGGTTAGTAGTAGACTCATGCAAGTTTTAAAGATAATAAAAAAAACACATTCAAAAGAATGTATTTGTATGGTGGAGGCGGTGAGAGTCGAACTCACGTCCGAAGATTCGTCTGCAAAAAGCTTCTCCGAGTGCAGACTATTTTTAAATTTTCTCCTAGTCTTTTAAATAATCAAAAAAATCGTAGGATATTGTCATAAGTTCCGTCCTGCATTATGACAACTTGTGCAGTGCGGTTCCCCACAAAATTTGATACCTAGATTTTAAAGCGTGGGCACTTTAAGCTAGATAAGCTACCCTTAGGCAGCTAGTGCGAAATTATTTTCGTCGTTTATTTTTATGAACCATTTTAGCGTTGTGTGATTCATCAACGACTCGCTACTTAAGGCTCAGAATCCCCGTCGAAACCATTTTCGCCCCCTTATTTTATTGTAAATTACATTATATAAAATAAGATTTTTTTTGTCAATTATCTTCCTATTTTATCAAGTTTTTTGCTGTGCTTTTTGTAGTATAGATATCCTAAAATTCCACCAAGGGTATTTAAAATTAAGTCATCTATATCTACGCTTCTGCCTATAAAGAATTGTATAAATTCTATAAATATTGATATGGATATGGTCAGATATATAAATTTGGTAAAGTTTTTATATCTATTATAGATTATAGGGATAATATAACCTAAGGGAAGAAATATTAATACATTTCCCAATATATTTATTAGAGAGTGTAAAAATCCTGAATATTTTATATATGATTTTATGGTTCTAAAAGGTATCAAATTCACTCCCCAATTGCCAGCGCTTATCCTATCTTTAAAATTTCCTACAAAATTAAAATGGTCATTTGTAAGGTCTATGCCATGTGATGAGATAAAAGAATTTGGAGTAAATAAAATAATAGCTAAAACTACCAGATAACTTGCCAATAGGCACATGAAAAATTCTCTTTGACCATTAGATTTTTTTCTAAAATCTCTGAAGAAGTGAAGTCTAATCTGTGAAAATCCTATAAAAGTGAGAAGAAAAGCTACTAAACTTCTTGTAAAGAAAAATAAAAATAGTTTCATATATTTTTTAGCTCAGTTAATTTTTTTATCGAATAGGGATTTTCTGCTTTTATATATGGAAAAGTATCTTTAGAGTTTTCATCATAAATACCGACTGTAACAAGACCTGCTTTTTTAGCATTTCTTAAAGCTATTACTGAATCATCTACTAAAATAGCATCCTCGGGTAAAATATTATTTTCTTGGCATATACTCTTAAAGAATTTTGGATCATTTTTTGCATAAGTTTGACTTTCTACCGTATAGATGTTTTCTATATATTTTTTTAGATCATATTTTTCAACAGGTATTTTAGCAAATTCTTTGTTGGTTGAAGTTCCTATTACTACTTTATAAGATTTATATTTGAAATATTCTAAAATATCTATAGCACCATATTTTAATTGCACTTTATTTGAATAAAAATCAACAATTTGTTCTTTAAAGGTATTATAAAGGCTATCATAAGACATATCTAAGTTAAATTTATCTATTAAAAAAGATGTTGAAAGCTTTAGGTTTAAAGTTGTCATATAATCTTCATCTTCTCTTTTTAAAGTAAGACCCATTTTTTTCAAAAAATCTGTTGATAGATTTCTCCAATATCCCATAGAATCTACTAGGGTTCCATCTAAGTCAAATATAATTAGCTTCATAATATCCTCCAATCCCAACGATTATATATAAGTACAAATATTATGTCAATTTATAATAATTAGTTCAGTAATTTGAATGTTTGTCTTATACAAATATTTTTCCTAATATATTATAATATAAAAATGATGATAAATGTATAAAATTAGTTTATATAAGATAAAGCTTTTTAAATAAATTCGTAAAGTGTCCTGATATGATGTAAAATAGAAGAGATTTAATATATAAAATCTTTTATAAGTATTGAGATTTGAGAGGAGTTAAGATGAGTCCATCAAGAGAAGATTATATAAAAAATATTTTTAAAGGAATTGAAAATGCTGGCTTTGCACAAAATAAGGATATTTCTAATTATCTTGAAGTTTCTAAACCTTCTGTTACAGAAATGATTGGAAAATTGAAAGATGATAATTTAGTTTATACTGAAAATTCAAAAATCTATTTAACTGAACAAGGTCTAAAAATTGGAGAAAAATTAATTTCTATTCACAGATTGTGGGAAAAGTTTTTGGAAGAAGTTTTAGATTTTCCAGCAGACCAAGTGCATAATCAAGCTGATTTGTTAGAACATGTGACCTCAGATGAGCTTGTCGAATCTCTTAATAAATATTTAAATTATCCTAAAAATTGTCCTCACGGTAGGATAATTTATATTAATGCTAAGGAAAATATATAGGAGTGGATATTATGAAAGAAACTATTTTAATAACAGGTTCTTCCAGGGGCATAGGTAGAGCTACTGCCCTTAGTTTTTTTGATGAAAACTTAAATATAGTTATTAATTATATAAAAGAAAAAGAAAAGGCAGAAGAAGTAGTAAGTATTCTTAAATCAAGGGGCATAAATTCCATGGCTGTGGGGTGCGATGTTTCTGATTTTGATCAAGTTAAGGATATGTTTAAAACTATTGAAAAAAATTTTGGTGGCGTTGATAAGCTTGTAAATAATGCAGGTATTGCTCCCTTCCCTAAATTATGTCAAGAAGTTGAGGATTCTGAATGGAAAAGAGTTTTTGAAGTCAATGTAGGAGGACAATTTAACACTTGTAGATTGGCTGTTCCTTATATGGTTTCTCAAAAAAGAGGAGCAATTGTTAATTTATCCTCTGTTTGGGGACAAACTGGCGGGTCTATGGAATCCACATATGGGGCAAGTAAGGGCGCAGTTATTGCATATTCAAGAGCTTTAGCAAGGGAACTTGGTCCTTCAAATATTAGGGTTAATGTTGTAGCTCCCGGTTGCATATTAACAGATATGACGGCAATATTGAGTAAAGAAACCCTAGATGGCTTTGCTCAAGAAGTTCCTTTAATGAGAAATGGTAAGGCTGAAGAAGTTGCACAAGTAATTAATTTTCTTTTGTCTTCCAAGGCTTCATATATGTCTGGTCAAGTTTTAGGAGTAAATGGAGGATATTACGATTAAAAAAGTCCCTGCACACAAGGCAGGGAACTTATTTTTTTAAAATTACAATTCTATCATTTTCATTCAATTGGGTTTGACCATTTGGTATTATTATCTCTTTATTATTTCTTACTATCATAACTATTAGGGTAGTTTTATTTATATGCAAATCTTTTATATATTTATTAACCCAAGGATGACCATTTGAAAGTTTTATTTCTTCAAGTTCTTTTCCGCTTTCATCAAAAAACATTTCTCCACCTATTACCAAAGTGTCGCCTTCTTTTATTATCGTATGACCCTTTGGTATTATTGTTTTTCCATCTCTTTCTATTTTTGCAATAATAAGGTCAAAATGAGGATTTATTTCTTTAATTCTTTTATCAACCCATGAACTTCCATTTTTTATTCTTGAAATAATAAAGCCGAAGGGAGATTTTATCTGATAATAATTGAATGTGTTAAGAACTGTATCATTTGGATCAAACATAGAAAGTTTTCTTGTCAGATAGGGCATGAGTGATCCTTGGATTAATGATGAGAATAGACATATTACAAATACTATATGAAATAAATCTATTCCTAAATTTGCTCCGGAGTTTACTGCCATAATGGCAAAAGCAATAGCTGCAGCTCCTCTGATTCCTGCAATTGAAATTAAAAGATTTTGTTTAAATTTTGTTTTAAAAACTTTTAATAGCAGAAAAACGCTTATAGGTCTTGCTATTAAAAGCATAAAAATCATAAGTATAAATCCATAGAAAAGGGAATGAAATATTTTTGTTGGGTCAGACAACAATCCCAATAGGAAGAAAAGTGCAATTTGAACCAGGTTTGTAACTCCATCATAAAAAAACACAACTTCTTTTTTATGGGTAAATTCTTTATTACCTATATATATCCCTAAGATATATAAAGCTAAGTATCCATTTCCACCGATAAAATCACACAGTGAATAAGTTCCCAGCATTACAGCAGCTATAAAAACTGAAAATAATCCATCTTCTGATAATTTTAAAGTTTTTATGATTTTCATAAAAATATAGCCCATTAAAAATCCTAGACCAATGCCAAAAAATATCTGTTTAAAAATTAATAATGGAATGGAAATTTTTTCTTTTAAAATTATAGAAATGAAAACTATTGTTAAAGTATAGGCAGTGGGGTCATTTGAGCCTGATTCTATCTCTAAAAGTGATGCGGTATTATATTTTAAGTTTAAATTTTTTGAAACCAAAATATTTGATACCGATGCATAGTCAGTGGAACCGACAACTGAGCCTAAAAGCATAGCTTGATAAAAATCAAAGCCCAAAAATTTATATGAAAAATATCCTGTTATTATGGATGTAAACACTACTCCTAGGGATGCAAGTGTAATAGCAGGGCCAGCAACGGGTCTAGCCATGGACCAGTTGGTACCGAAACCCCCATAAAACATAATTATCATTAAAGATAAATTTGCAATTTTATCTGCTAAATGATAGTCTTTAAAATTCACCCCGAAAAAATTAAATAATATTCCTAAAGTCAGGAACAAGAGAAGTGCGGGGATTCCAGATTTATTAGAAATCCTAATAGCTATAAGAGCCAATATTAAAATTATGGCAATAAAAAGTAGATGCAACTACAAACCTCCATAAAATTCTAAATTTAACTATATTATACCCGATAAAAGTTTAATAAGGTTAAGAATAGGGATGTTTTTTTAAAATTTTAAGATATCTACTTATTTTTTTAGCAAACTTATTTATTTTGAAAGTTTTATTATAAGCTTATTAATCTCTTCGATTTTTTCATCAATATCTTCTTGGCTTGCTCCGTAAGCATCTCTTAGGCATCCATTTAAGTGAGCACTAAGGACATCTTTATTTATATTTTTTAAAATGGAAATTGAAGCCATGAGCTGATTAGAAATATCAAGGCAATATCTGTTATCTTCCATCATTTTTATAAGACCATCAATTTGACCTCTAACTGTTTTTAATTTTTTTATTTGTACTTCTTTATTTGCTTTCATTTTATACTTGTCAGTTCATATCCTGCTTTTTTAACCACATCTTTAAGGCTTTTTTCAGAAACTTCCTTATCTAAAATAACCCTCGCTTGATTTTTTTCAAGAGAAACTGAAGCTTCTTTTACTCCATCAAGACCTTCAAGAGCCTCTTTAACATGATTTACACAGTGATTACATGACATTCCTTCAATTTTTAATAATTTTTCCATACTATCTTCTCCTTTTTCATTTATATTTTTAAATTCTTGTGAATTTAATTTACTTTTATTATCTTGAGTTTGAAATTTTTTGTCATTATTGTTATCTATAATTCTAGATTTGAATTTATATAATCTAAGGGCATTAGTTACAACAAATACTGATGAAAATGACATGGCAACTGATGCGAACATAGGGTTTAATTTTAATCCTAAAGAATTATATAAAATTCCTGCAGCCAGAGGAATTCCGCATACATTATAGAAGAATGCCCAGAATAAATTCCCTTTAATATTTTTTATAGTTGCTTGAGAAATTTCTATAGCTTTACTTATATCTAATAAATCTTGACTCATCAAAACGACATCAGATGATTCAATAGCCACATCAGTACCTCCTCCAATTGCCATACCAATATCAGCCTTAGCAAGGGCTGGAGCATCGTTTATGCCATCTCCAACCATTAATATCTTTTTACCTTCTTCTTGCAATTTAGATATAATTTTAATTTTATCTTCAGGCATGAGTTCTGCATAAACTTTGTCAATATTAAGTAGCTCTTTAATAGCATTTGCTGTATATATATTATCACCTGTAAGCATAATAATTTTATATCCTAAATCTTTAAGATTTTTTATAGCTTTCTTAGAATTTTTCTTGGGAAGATCTATAAGAGCCACAAGGCCAATAATTTCTTTTTCATCAGAAAAATACATCAGAGTTTTGCCTGATTTTTGAAGTTCTTTAGCTTGTTTTTCATATTTAGAAATATCTATATTTTTTTCTTCCATTAAGGGAAGATTTCCAGCTAAATATTTTTTACCTGAAATTTCTGCTTCAATGCCACGACCTGCTATTGATTTGAAATTTTCGACTTTCAGATCCTTTGTAGGATAATCTTTTTTTAAATCAATTATTGACTTAGAAAGTGGATGCTCAGAATTTTTTTCAAGATTAATTATGAGGTCTAGAAATTTATTTTTATCCATTGAAGTAAAAATTTCAGTAACTTGAGCCTTACCATTTGTTATAGTTCCTGTTTTATCAAGGACAATGGAATCAATTTTATGGAGATTTTCTAAAACTTCAGCATTTTTAAATAGTAGACCTTGCTTTGCACTCATTCCTGTAGCCACCATAATTGATACTGGGGTTGCAAGTCCCAAAGCACAAGGACAAGAAATTACAAGAACAGAAATTGCAAAGTTAAGAGCCTTTTCTACATTTTTATCAATTAAAAACCAAATTATAAAAGTCATAATTGAAATAAATATAACTGTAGGTACAAAAACTCCAGAAATTTTGTCTGCTAATTTTGAAATGGGTGCTTTAGATTGATTAGCAACAGAGACCATAGAAATTATTTTTGAGATTGTTGTATCTTGACCCACTTTTGTAGCTTTAAATTTAAATGGTGAAGACCCATTTATTGTTGCAGAAATAACTCTATCATTAACTTTTTTATAAAGGGGGATTGATTCACCTGTTACTGCAGCTTGGTTTATGGATGTTTGTCCCTCGACTATAATACCATCGCAGGGAATTTTTTCTCCAGCTTTAACTAAAATTATATCTCCAAGCTTTATGTCTTCAACTTTTTTACTTACAATTTCTCCATCAATAACAACATTTGCCATCTTAGGAGCCAAGTCCATAAGAGATTTTATAGAATTTTTTGTTTTGTTTTTAGATTTTTCTTCAAAATATTTTCCTAGTGTTATCAGGGAAAGTATCATCGCTGAAGATTCAAAATATAAATTTTCTCTGTAAGCATCTACAAGAGAAAGATTTGAAGTTCCAAATCCAATAGACATTTTAAAAATAGCATAAATACCATATATTAAAGATGCACTTGCCCCAAGAGCTACAAGAGAATCCATATTTGGAGCAAAATTTTTAAGACCTTTAAAACCTGATATAAAGAAAGTTCTATTAATAAAAATCACAGGTAATGTTAGTAAAAATTGTAAAAATGCAAAAGACATAGCTCCCTTGGTACCTGTTAAGAAATCAGGAAGAGCAAGACCTATCATATGTCCCATAGATACATACATAAGGGCAATTAAAAATCCAAGAGAAAGAAAAAATCTTTTTCTTAAATTTTCTTCCTGACTTATATTTTGATTTGGGATTACTTGAGATTTTTGAGCCTGCAAGTTTGCACCATATCCAATATTACTGACTGCTTTAATAATTTCATCTATATCGGTTTTATCTTTATCAAAATCAACATTCATAGTATTAGTCATAAGACTGACTTCAGCCTTGTTCACACCAGAAATTTTATTTACTGCACGCTCAATATTAGCTGAGCAAGCAGCACAAGTCATGCCGGAAATATCAAATTTTTCTTTCATAACCTTACCTCCTCACACCCTGGGTGGGGTATCTTTATTATAACACTTTAACAAATAAAGTAAAGACTTATTATTCTAAAATAATTTTATTGATATATAATAGATTTATAAATAATTTAAGGGAGCTTATATTATGGAATATATAATAAATAATTATTGCAAGATGAATAAAATTAATATTTGTGATATTAATCTTTTTGTACTTGAACCTCAAAAAGAAAATTTTAAAATTAAAAATTTAATTTTTTATCATGGTTGGTCCAGTTCTGCCGAAAATCAACTTTTTAGAGCAAACATTTTTGCAAGTTTTGGATATAGAGTATTTTTACCAGATGCAATCTTTCACGGTCAAAGGGGTCATATAGATTATGATGATAAAAACACAGGGGCTAAATATTTTGTGCGTGCAATTTCTCAAAACATTAGGGAAAGTAGTCAAATTATCTCATATATAAAAGAAAATTTTAAGGAAAAAGAAATAGGCGTTTCCGGTCATTCTATGGGAGCTATATCTAGTGGGGGTATTTATACTTTAAATAAAGATTTGAATATGGCAATGATTTTTAATGGTATTATTGATTATGATTATATAGTTGACAGGGCGAAAAAATCTATAGTTTCAGAAAATGAAGATAAAGAATTTACTGAAACTTGTGATTTTCTAATAAAAGTTAATCCTATAGCTAATATGGATAAATTAAAAAATAGACCTTTAATTTTATTTAATGGAAATGAAGATAATGTTATAAACCCAGATATTGAAGAAAATGCCTTTAAAAAGCTTTATAAAATTTATGATAATAAAGAATTAATTAAGTTTAAAAGGTTTGAACTTACGACTCATCAATTGACGACACCCATGCTTGAAGAATCGATAAAAATTTTTAAAGATTTGTAAAATTTGGAAAAAAACTTTTCAAATAATGGAATTTGCGTTATAATATTAACAGGGTACTTTACTTCGATTTTATAATAATATCTTAAAATGGCGGCAAAGTTCTCTGTGCTTACATAAAATGATAATATTTAGTATTATCTAAAGATTTAGGGAAGGCATAAAAAATTAAATTATGAAAGGAGTAAAAAAAATGAGGAAAAGTGCTATAATTACAGGAGCGTCAGGGGATATTGGTGGAGCAATTGCTAGAAAATTTGCATCTGAAGGAATTGATTTAGTTCTTCAATATAGAAATGAAGAAAAAATTCAAAATGTTATTGATTCTTTAAAAGACTATGATGTTGAAATTTTGAAAGTTAAAGAAGATATAATAACATATGAAGCTTGTCAAGAACTCGTAAATAAAGCGATGGAAAAATTTGGCAAGATTGATATACTTGTTAATAATGCAGGTAGAATCTTAGATGCTTCCACAGTTAAAATGAGTGAAGAAAATTTCAAAAAAGTAATAGATTTAAATCTAATTTCTGTATTCTACATGACTAAGCTTGTAGGTATTGAAATGTTAAAAAGAGAACAAGGAAAGATTGTATCTTTAGCATCAGTTTCAGGAATTATGGGAACTTATGGACAATGTAACTATGTTGCTTCAAAAGCTGCCGTAATGGGAATGACTAAAACTTGGGCTCGTGAGTTCGGAAGAAAGGGCATCAATGTAAATGCTGTTGCACCAGGTTTTATAGTTAGTCATATGACTGAAGGTCTTGAAGATATGTATGTAAAACAAATCCCTATGAAGAGATTTGGTAAAGTTGATGAAATAGCTAACGGAATTTATTTCTTATGTTCAGACCAAGCAACATATATTCAAGGTCAAACTCTTGTTATTGATGGAGGACTTACATTATAATTAAAGTGTAAAAGATTTGATTTATTTTGAATCGAAAAATAACAGGTGGCTTAAAAGCCACCTTTTAAAATATTAAAAAGGGAGTAAATTATGAATACTAATGAATATCTAGTTAGACCTAAAGAAAAAATTAATTTAGATAAGGTTCCCACTTCTTATCAAGGAAAACTAACAAAGGATCAAGTCTATAAGGAACTTATTCCAGAAAATATAAAAAAGATGAAGGATTTACAAGAAAAGTTATATGCTGAAAACAAGCAAGCACTTTTAATTGTTTTGCAAGCTATGGATGCGGCTGGAAAAGATTCGCTTATAAAAAAAATAATGACTGGTTTAAATCCTCAAGGCACTCATGTTGCTTCCTTTAAAGTTCCAACTTATATGGACTTAGATAGGGATTATTTATATAGGATTCATTCCATGGTCCCAGCAAGAGGTGAAATAGGTATTTTTAACAGAAGTCATTATGAAGATGTTATCGTAACAAGGGTTCATAATTTAGTTGAAGAACAACCACTTCCTGAAAAACTTATAAGTCAAGATATATGGGATAGAAGGTTTGAAGAAATAAACAACTTTGAAGAATACCTATCAGATAATGGAATCAGCGTTGTTAAATTTTACCTTCATATCTCCAAAGACAAACAAAAAGAAAGGCTGATGGAAAGATTGGAGAGACCTGAAAAACATTGGAAATTTTCTAAGAGTGATATCTTAGAAAGACAACATTGGTACAAGTACAGACAGTGTTATGAAGATGTTTTAGAAAAAACATCCACAAAAAAATGCCCCTGGTATGTAGTTCCAGCAGATAGAAAATGGTTTTCTCGTTATCTTGTTTCAACAGTTATACTTGAAAAACTTGAAGCTTTAGACCCCAAATTTCCAAAACTTTCTAAAGATGAAGAAGATAGTTTAGATAAGTGGAAAGAAATTTTGAAGTCAAGTAGGTAGGCTATATGAAAAAAATAATATCAATCTTATTAATTATAATGACTTTAACGGCTTGTAATTTTTCAAATAAAAGCAAATTTATGATGAGTACCGATACAGGAATTACAGACCAAGAAAAGTTACAAACATACCAAGCTATTATTCCAGATTTAAAATTTTATAAGGCTAAAGTTCCTGAAAATGCTATCTCCTATAAATTATCAATTGTAAGGGTAAAAAGCGGGAAAATAGATGAAAAAAACACATCTTCTTTTAGCGGAGATTTTAAATATATAAAAAATTTTTCTAAGAATAGCTTTTCTTTTGCTGGTGGTTTATTGAAAAATGAGTTTATTTTTAGCTTAGGAAATGGAGATATTACAAGTATAAAACCTGATGTCAATGTTGATAAAAAAGAAGCAAGAGCAATATCTTTTAACGAAGAATTTGAAAAGATAGAATTAAATAAAGACTATATACTTATGCAAGTAGACTATTTTCCAGCTTCTAAAGGAACTAAAAGTATAGATGTAAAAACACTTGATGAATTTGAGGGGCAGGCTGACCATGAATATTATTTAATGTGTTTAAAATTTATGGATAAATCTTCAGAATTTAATTAGAATTTTTTTATTACCAATATAAATTTATTATTTCAAAAAAATATTTTATCAAAAAACTGATACCTTACTTATGGGTATCAGTTTTTAGCTAGTTCTTAAAAGTTCTTCAAATTGGTCGATCAATGGGTCGGGCATCACAAAAGTAAAATATCCTCCGCTCTTTGATAAAAATAAAAAGATAAATCCTAAAGATAAGAATTTTTTTAAATTTACATAGACCATTTCATCAGAATAATCTACTATACCTTGATAAAATTCATTAAAAGATTTAAGTTCTTTTTTGTCAAAGCTCATAAGAGTAGCTTTGAAATTTTCTAAAATATTTTTATGTAATTCTTCCTTTATATCATCCATTGATAAATTATCATAATCTACTTGGTGATTTCTAGCCATAACTTCTAAATAAGTATCATTAACTAAATTTAAAATATCTTCAATTTTTCCTGTAGGCAGGGCATCAATTGTTTCGACTTTAAAAAATTCTTTTATAATTTTGCTCAAAAAATTCACCTCACCTACATTATATACTAAATATCCATATATAAAAAGCAAATAAGTGCTCATATAGTTGTTTAAAAAATATTTAAATGTGTTATAATTATTTTGAAGAAAAAGGAGGACGTTGATAAAAATGTCATTAATCGAATCATTGAGTGAAAAATTAAAAGGTAAAAATGTAAAAATTGTATTTCCTGAAGGAAATGACTCAAGAGTTTTAAGAGCAACAATTAGACTTAAAAATGATGGAGTAATTGAACCTATTGTTTTAGGTGATGTAGAAGAAATTAAAAATTTAGCCCATAAAGAAGGGGTTAATCTTTCAGATTTACAAATAGTTGATCCAAAAAAATTTGAAGAATTTGACAAAATGGTTGATGCTTTTGTTCAAAGACGTAAGGGAAAAGCAACTGTTGAACAAGCTAGAGATATTTTAAAAGATCCAAATTATTTTGGAACAATGTATGTTTATATGGGTAAGGCAGATGGAATGGTTTCAGGTGCAAATCACACTACTGCTGAAACAGTAAGACCAGCTCTTCAAATTATTAAAACTAAAGAAGGTATTAAAAGAACAAGCGGAGCTTTTGTTTTACTAAGAGATGACAAAATGTATGTAGCTGCTGACTGTGCAATTAATACAGACCTTGATGAAGAAGGACTTGCGGAAGTTGCAGTTGTTACAGAAGAAACTGCAAGAAAATTCGGACTAGAACCAAGAATTGCTATGCTTTCATTCTCAAGCCACGGTTCAGCAAAGCATGACAGAGTTACATTGGTAGCTAATGCAACAAAACTTGCAAAAGAAAAAAATCCAAATATGTTAATTGATGGGGAATTACAATTTGATGCAGCTTTTGTTAAAGAAGTAGCAGATAAGAAAGTTCCTGATTCACCATTACATGGAAGTGCTAATGTATTCATTTTCCCTAATATTGAAGCAGGAAATATTGGATATAAATTGATTCAAAGATTTGGTGGATATAAGGCAATAGGACCTATACTACAAGGATTAAATAAACCAGTAAATGACCTTTCTCGTGGATGCGTTGAAGATGAAGTTTACGATTTAGCAATAGTTACAGCAGCTGAAGCTTTATAATATTAAAAGAGCAGCTGCTCTTTTACATAATGATATAAATATATGAAACTTTTATATTTTTTACAAGAAGAAAAATATTTAAATATTGGTTTGTTTGATGATTTTAAAGATATTAAAAAATTCATTAAAAAACTTTTAAATATTGAAATTACAACATTTGATGATATTTACAATATAAGTTTTTATAGGGACAGTCTTAAAGATTATGAGGATATTGAGATTAATGGGAATTTAATTCCTATAAGTAAGTATGCCTTTGCCCCATACAATGAAATTTATTTTGGTATAAGTGATTTGACAGATTTATCTTTAAAAGGTAATGGAATAATCGAAGGCTTTAGTGTTATTGAAAATTATGCCATTGATAATAAAGATTTAAAGACATATATTGACCAAAGAGAAAAAGCATTTGAGCGTGTCCAAAAAGCTTTAAAATCTCGTGGATATAAAGTAAATAGAGAACTTCAAGATTCAGAAGATGGCGAAGCTATAACTATTAGCGGTAAAGGAGAAAGGTGGTTTTTTGCTCATTTAGATCCATCTTTTGTTGATAGCTTACCTGAGGATGAAGAAGAATTTGAAAAATTTATAGATGAAGAATTAGAAAATTAAATGTAAAAACAGGTATTGCCGGATGCTTGGTTTTTATTTAATATTTTTCATATAGTAAAAATCTTATAGTTTCATCAATAAATATTATTAAAAAAATGTAGAAAAAATTTAAAATTTCTGATAGTATATTTATACATGGTTAATTGAGGTGATTATGTGAGTTTTTCATCTAATGTCAAGGAAGAACTTTCTAAACTTCCTGTTTCAGGGTATGAAATTGTACTTGCTGAGCTGAGTGGCCTTGTACCCATGTGTGGTATTCTAAGTTATAATAATGGTAAAATTTTCTTGGAATTTAATACGGAAAATCCATCCTTAACAAGAAGAGTTTTTACTTTTTTGAGGAGATATTTCGATTTTAATTGCGAAGTTAGAAATGTTAAGTCTAAGCAGTTAAAAAAAAATCTTTATACAATAAGTCTTGATGAGAACTCTTCCAAGGTTTTATTAGATGAGATTAAATTTTTAAAAGGTGAAAACGTATTTACTAGAAATTACAAACCTTTGAATTTAACACAGGACGTATTGGGTAAAAAAGCTTATATAAGAGGTTCTTTTTTAGGAGCAGGTATTGTTGTAGACCCCAAAAAAAGTTATCATTTAGAATTTGTATGTAATAATTTAGAACATGCACAATTTTTAAGAGATAACATAAATTATTTTAATTTGGGAGCAAAAATTGTCACTCGAAAGGACAATCTGATTATTTACTTGAAGGATGCTCAGAGTATAAGTGATATATTAAGTCTTATGGGGGCTCATAATTCTCTTTTGGATTTTGAGAACACAAGAGTCATAAAAGACATGAGAAACAATGTGAATAGAATTGTAAATTGTGAATCTTACAATATTAATAAAATTGTTAAAACATCCTATAATCAAGTTCAAAATATATTATATATAAAAGAACACTTAGGTCTTGACAAGATTTCAGATGATTTAAGAGAAATTTGTCTTATAAGACTAAAACACAGAGATATATCTTTAGGGGAAATTGGTAAAATGTTGAAACCGCCCCTATCTAAATCCACTATAAATTATAGATTTAAAAAGATTAACAACATAGCAAATAAATTAAGGGGTGATTTAAATGACTAATAAATCCATCACTTTGACAAATGAAGATGGACTTCATGCAAGAGCGGCTGCACTTTTTGTAAGAGAAGCTAACAAATTTTCCTCTGAGATAAGCTTGGAAGCACATGAAGAAAAAGTCAACGGAAAGAGTATAATTGGCATTATGTCTTTAGGAGCTTTTAAAGGTGAAAAAGTAACTATTTATGCTGATGGCAGCGATGAAAAAGAGGCTGTGGATACCTTATATAAATTAATTGGAAATGAGTTTGCAAAAATTTAAAGGAAAAATTTATTATATTTTTTGTTTTAAAATATTTTAATTGAGGAGGGATTTATGTCAAATTTTATTCATTTACATGTGCATAGTGAATATTCCCTTCTAGATGCTTCTACTAAAATAGAAGAAATTCCCGTAAGAGCAAAAGAGTTAGGAATGAAAGCTGTAGCTCTTACTGATCATGGCAATATGTATGGGGCGATTGATTTTTATAAAGCTTGTAAAAAAGTTGGTGTAAAACCAATAATTGGTTGCGAGATATATGTTAGCCAAAAGTCCTTATATTTAAAAGATAGGACTAATGAAAGATATCATCTAGTTTTACTTGCAGAGAATAATCAAGGTTTAAAAAACTTGATGAAGATTGTATCAATTGCTTTTGTAGACGGATATTATTACAAACCTAGAGTCGATTTAGATGTTTTGAAAAAATATTCAAAGGGAATCATTGCCACTTCAGCTTGCCTAGCCGGAGAGGTACAAAGATTAATTCAAAGAAGAGATTATGATGAGGCTAAAAAAGCAGCTCTAAGATATAGGGATATTTTTGGCAAAGATAATTTCTTTTTAGAACTTCAGGACCACGGAATTCCTGAACAAAAAAGAGTTAACAGAGAACTTAATAGACTTTCAAAAGAAACGGGCATAAGTCTAAGCTGTTCAAATGATGTGCATTATCTAAAAAAAGAGGATGCAAAAGCTACTGATGTTCTTTTGTGCATACAGACAGGAGCCAAAATTAAAGATGAAAAAAGAATGAAGTTTCCAACAGAGGAATTTTATTTAAAGTCTGCTGAAGAAATGGAAAATATTTTTTCTGATAATTTGGATGCTATAAATAACACAGGGATTATAGCAGATAGATGCAATGTTGATTTTGAATTTGGGCATTATCATCTTCCAGAATTTAAAGTGCCAAGTGGTTATACCAATGAATCCTATTTAGAAAAGCTTGCAAAAGAAGGTCTTAATAAAAGATACAAAGTTATTGATAAAAAAATTAAAGATAGATTTAATATGGAGTTTCAAACAATTACACAAATGGGCTTTGTGGACTATTTTTTAATTGTTTGGGACTTCATTAACTATGTGAAAAAAAACAATATTCAGGTTGGACCTGGAAGAGGTTCTGCAGCAGGTTCAATAATTTCTTATGGTCTTGGTATTATTGATATTGACCCCTTAAAATTTGATTTACTTTTTGAAAGATTTTTAAATAAAGAAAGAGTATCAATGCCTGATATTGATATTGACTTTTGCTATGAAAGACGTGAAGAAGTTATTGATTATGTTTGTGAAAAATATGGCGACGAAAGAGTAGCTCAAATTGTAACTTTTGGAACGATGCAATCACGTCAGGCTATTCGTGATGTCGGAAGAGTTTTAGATATTGCTTATTCTAGAGTTGATTATATTGCAAAACAGGTGCCTCATGCACTTAAGATGACTTTAGATAAGGCTCTTGATATTTCAGAATCTTTTAAAGAACTTTATGAAAAAGACAAGGAAGCTAGAAATTTAATTGATATTGCAAAAAGAATTGAAGGTCTTCCTCGTCACACATCAACTCATGCTGCAGGAGTAGTAATTTCAAAAAATCCTCTGACAGATTATGTACCACTAACTCGTAATGACCAAATTATTGCTACCCAGTTTAATATGATTCAGCTTGAAGAGTTGGGACTTCTTAAGATGGACTTTTTAGGTCTAAGAACTCTAACTGTCTTAAGGGATGCAATTTCACTGGTATATGATAATTATAAAGTAAAAATTGACTTTTCTGAATTTACCTATGATGATGAGAAGGTTTTAAAAATGTTTGCTAAAGCTGAAACCTTAGGTGTATTTCAGTTTGAATCTTCTGGCATGAGATTGTTCTTAAAGGAATTAAAACCTGATGCTTTTTCAGATCTTGTTGCGGCTAATGCACTCTTTAGACCGGGACCTATGAAACAGATTCCTAAGTTTATTGAATCTAAGCACGATAAAAGTAAAATTTCTTATATTCATCCAATTTTAGAGCCTATATTAAAAGATACTTACGGTTGCATCGTTTATCAGGAACAGGTTATGCAGATAGTTCAGATTGTTGGCGGATATTCTTTGGGACGAGCAGACATAGTAAGGCGTGCAATTTCCAAGAAAAAAATGGCTGTCATGGAAGAAGAAAGAAAGAATTTCATCTATGGAAATGAAAAAGACAATGTATGTGGGGCTATAAGAAATGGAGTGGATGAAAAATCTGCCAATGAAATTTATGATTTAATTATTGACTTTGCTGATTATGCCTTTAACAAATCTCACTCAGTTGCTTATTCTGTTATAGCTTATAGGAGTGCATGGATTAAATACTATTATCCAAGGGAATTTATGGCAGCACAAATTTCAACATATACATCTGATATTAAGCAGGTAAGCCTTTATATAGAAGAATTAAAAAGATTAGGTATTGGACTTTTGCCTCCAAATGTGAATTATTCACAAAAAAATTTCACCGTTGAAGGTAAAAAAATTCGTTTTGGACTTAAGGCAGTAAAAAATGTTGGAGAAAATTTAATTGAAGCAATAGTCCAAGCACGAGATAAATTAGGAAATTTTACAAGTCTTTGGGATTTTGTAGATAAGGTTCAAAAAGTTAGTGCTCAAGTCCTAAATAAAAAAGCTTTGGAATCTTTAATTAGGTGTGGAACTTTAGATGACTTTAATGGAAATAGAGCACAGTATTTGGCAGTATATGAAAAAGTTATGGAGAATAATCAAAAATCCATAAGAAACAACATTAGAGGTCAAGTTACTTTGTTTGGAAATTTAAATAAGTCTGAAGATCTACCAAATTTAAAAGATTTTTCATTAAGGGATAAGCTCAACATGGAAAAAGAAGTTATAGGTATTTATGTTTCCGGTCATCCCTTAGATGACTATAGACCTGCACTTATAAGTTTTTCTAACACCAATACAGGAGAAATTTTTGAGTCTTATAACAGCTCTTCTTTAATTCAAAATAAAGATATAAGAATTGCAGGACTATTAAAAAACAAAAAGACCATGATTACAAAAACTAATAAGGTAATGGCTTTTGCATCTTTGGAAGATTTATTTGGAACAATAGAGTTAATAATTTTTCCCAAAACTTATTCCCAATATAAAAATTTAATTGAAGATGGAAAAGTTCTTGCCATTATGGGACATATTTCTTCATCTGATGTAGAGGATCCAAAAATAATAGTTGATAGTTTGATACAGATACAAGAACCCAGTGACAAGAAATTATATATATCCATAAAATCTATGGCGGATAAAAATATTTTAGTGGGTATAAAAGAAGTGTTAAAGTCATATAGAGGAAATGTTCCTGTCATTTTTTATGACGAAAGTCAAAAGAAAACTTATGGAACCGATATGTCTATATGGATTAACGAAAAAGAATTTGAAAATATTAAGCTTGAGCTTTTAGTATATTTAAATGAGAATCCAAATAAAATTATTTTAAAGTAGGTAAAATTATGAATATAGCAATATTAACAAGTGGCGGAGATGCACCTGGAATGAATCCCTTAATTAGGGCTGTAGTAAGAAGTGGAATATATTATGGACACAAAGTTTATGGTATAGAATCGGGCTACCAAGGACTAATTGAAGGCAAAGTTATAGAGCTTAATGAATCATCTGTTGGAGATGTTATTCAAAAAGGCGGAACTTTTTTAGGTACATCAAGAAGTCCATCTTTCCAAGAGCAAGATGGTTTTAATAAAGCAATAAATGTTTTAGATATTTTTAATATTGATGTTTTAATAGTCTGTGGAGGAGATGGATCTTTAAAAGGAGCATTAAAATTAAAAAATGCTGGAATAAAAGTCATGGGAATTCCTGCTTCCATAGATAACGACTTAGCTTACACAGATTATACAATAGGTTTTATGACATGCCTTGAAACTCTTTGCGATTTGATTTCAAAAATTAGGGATACAACAGAATCCCACGGAAGAGCAAATGTAGTTGAGGTTATGGGTAGAAATTGCGGAAATATAGCTCTCTATGCAGGTTTGGCTGGTGGAGCAGAAAATATTTTAGTTCCAGAATGCCCGACAGATATTGATGAGATTGCAAAAAAAGCCATCCTTGGCAAAAATCGTGGCAAAAGGCACCATATTATTTTAATATCAGAAGCTATGGGTAGCCCTTATGAATTTGCCGATAAATTCCAATCTTTAACAGGAATTGACACAAAAGTTACAATTCCCGGTTATATTCAAAGAGGGGGAAGTCCTTGCGTATTTGATAGAATTTTAGCATCGCAAATGGGATTTAGGGCAATAGAAGAAATAAATAAAAATAATTTTAATCTTGCTATTGGAACAAGGAAAGAAACAATAATTACAAGAAATCTTGAGGAAATTTTTAGCGAAGAAAGTAAATTTTCCTACAACTTGTTGAATATACTAAAGATAATTTCAATATAGGAGCAGTTATGAGAAGAACAAAAATTGTAGCCACAATTGGCCCGGCATGTGATGATTTAGAAACCTTAAGAGAGATTTTTCTAAAAGGTGTTGATGTTGCAAGACTTAATTTTTCTCATGGAAATCATGAGGAACATAGAAAAAGAATAGAAAAAATAAAAAAATTAAGAGAAGAACTAAAGATTCCTATAGCTATAATGCTTGATACAAAGGGACCAGAAATTAGACTTTTAGACTTTAAGGATAATAAAAAAGTTAACCTAAAAGCAGAAGAAACTTTTATATTAACTACAAGAGAAGTTCTTGCAGATGATAAAATAGCATCAGTTTCATATAAAAATTTACCTAGAGATATAAAAGTTGGAGCAAAAATTTTAATTGATGATGGTCTTGTTGGTTTAAAAGTTCAAAAAATCTCAGGTGAAGATATATACACTGTTGTAGAAAATGGAGGAGAAATATCCTCTCATAAGGGTGTAAATGTACCTGACACAAACTTATCTATAGAAGCTTTGACAGAATCTGATATCGAGGATTTAAAATTTGGTGTAGAGATGGGAGTAGATTTTATTGCTGCATCTTTTGTAAGAACAAAGGAAGATATATACAACATAAGAAAAGTTTTAGAAGAAGCTGGAGATTTTTCAACTTTAATTATTTCAAAAATAGAGTCAAAATCTGCAATGGATAATATTGATGAGATTATTGATGCAAGTGATGGAATAATGGTAGCAAGAGGAGATTTAGGAGTAGAGATAGAAACAGAAGAGGTTCCTATTGCACAAAAACAAATAATAAAAAAATGCAATTTAAAGGGAAAAGCAGTAATAACTGCAACGCAAATGCTTGATTCTATGATGAGAAATCCAAGACCTACAAGGGCTGAAGCCAATGATGTTTCTAATGCAGTCCTTGATGGAACAAGTGCTGTTATGCTTTCAGGCGAAACTGCAGGAGGTTCTTTTCCAGTACAAGCCGTAGAAACCATGAGAAAAATTGTAGAAGTAACAGAAAAATCTATGGATTTTTCTCAAATTTTACAGAGAAAAATAGAAGAAATTTCTAACACTACAACAAATGCAATTGGTAAATCAACTTGTCAAATGGCAAGAGATTTAGGAGTTAAATTAATTTTAACAGCAACAACAAGCGGTAATACATCTCGTGCCATATCAAAATTTAGACCTGAATGTTTAATTCTTGCAGCAACTCCCGATACCAAGGTAAGACGTCAACTAAATCTTGAATGGGGAGTCAAATCAATTCTACTCGATAATTATGAAGATATAGATCTTATGATTTCAGAAGCTATAGAGGAAGCAAAAAAAGAAAATTATCTTTCTTCTGGTGACAAGGTTATAGTGACTGCTGGTGTTCCTGTTGGTCTATCAGGTTCTACAAATTTAATAAAAATTGAAAATATAGAAGAAATAATTGCAAGGGGAACAGGACTCGGAAATGGGAAAATAACCGCTAAAGCCATAGTAGTTAACGAACTTAATGATCTGGTAAATTTCTTTAAAAATGGAAATATTATTGTAAGTAAATTTACAAATAAAGAAATGATGCCTTATATAAAAAGAGCAGGCGGATTGGTAACAGAAAAAGCTGGATACACATCTCATGGAGCAGTTGTTGGAGTTAGTTTAGCAATTCCCACAATAGTAGGAGCAAAAAATATAACAGAAAAAATAAAAACAGGAGATATAATAAGCATTAATTCAACAGACGGCACAATAAGTCAAGGAAACAGTCATTAGAATAGGAGCTTTGAAATATTTTGTGTATAGAAATTCCTCTTGATAAGATAATAATCAGGAGGAATTTTTATGCCAAGAAAAAGACCATAAACAAGAAGAATCAAAACATCAAAATGTTAATCGAAAATTATTAGCCATAAACAGTAAAAGATTTACAAGAAGATTTAAATGATTTTTTAGGAGAAACAATGAAGCAAGTGCTTAAATCAGAACTGTAAGAGCATTTAGACTATGATTATGATGAATATCTCCTATCATTAAACACTAGAAACGCTTCAAATAAAAATTTTTTAAAAACATTTTTGTAAAACCATCGGACTTATATAACGTATAGGAAGAAAAGAAATTTGATGGCATTTTATCTAATCTACCTTACGTTCCAGCTCCTCAAAATATTAATGTGCCAATTTGTGGAGGCGATGGAGAAAACGGATTTGAAATAGTCGATAGGATAATAAAAAGATATGATAAATATTTATCTAAAGGAGGATATGCATATATGGTTTTAGAATGTATTGGAAGTGATACACAACCATATATAATTGACGTATTTAATAAATATAGGACTAAAGGGATGCTTAATATTAGAGTTATCACAGCGATTCCAGTTAATAAGCAAATAGATTATTATATAAATTTAATATTGTATTTATCAGATGAAGAATACAGGACAAGTTTTTGAAAAAAGTTTGAAAGAATTTTCAGAGAAAATAACGCTACAAAAATGTATTCTGTTGTAATTGAATATATTAATAATGGCTTTCTATTAACCATTAATAGAATAGATACAGATAACATATCATTTAATAAAAAATATAGATTTAATGAAAGTATTAAGTTTGATAAAATTAAATTAGATTATACTAAAATAATGGTTGATAATGAGCTGGTTTTAGATATTAACGAAAAAATATTTGAAAATATCAAAAAAAAATGATAGTATAAGAGTGATACTTACTGATGTAAAACCTGAGAAGTATAACGAGTATATGATGATATTTTCTATTTTAAACGGAAGTAAAATTTTAACTTTTGAAGGAGAGTGATTTACATATGAATTTAGCGGATCCAAAAGATATTACCGTTAAAATAGTTTTATTGATACCGATTATTTTAACATTATTTTCTTCATATATGATAGATAAGACAAATGGAAATATTATAGCAGGATTTAATACTATGGAAGAAGACAAGAAAGAACAGCTAATAAAAAAGGGATATCTATCTAAAGTCAAAAAAATGACTTTTATAATGAGTATACCTTTAGTGATTGCCTTTTTGTCTAATTTTTTTGTTAAGAATATTAAGATTTATAATGATATTCTTATGGGAGCATGGGGGGTGTTTGGAATAATTACGATTTTAGGAATTGTAGTTGTTAATTATTCTGTAAGAAAATAATTCCTAGAAGCTTTGAAATATTTTGTGTATAGAAACCTACTGATTATAGTAGAGAAAACTAATCAGTAGGAATTTTTATGCCAAGAAAAAGACCATAAACTAGAATAAGCAAAACATCAAAATTTTAATCGAAAATTATTAGCCATAAACAGTAAAAGATTTACAAGAAGATTTAAATGATTTTTTAGGAGAAACAATGAAGCAAGTGCTTAAATCAGAACTGTAAGAGCATTTAGACTATGATTACGATGAATATCTACTATCATTAAACACTAGAAACGCTTCAAGTAAAAAACAGTCAAATCATCATATGGAAATATAAACCTAGACATGCCAAGACATAGACAAGGAGCTTTGAAACTACAAGCATTAAAGAAATATATCTATGGGCACAAACGACAAATACATATCTAACATAGAAAATCAAACATTATCTCAGCTAACAATATACTTTGAAGACAGAATCTAATTTTCTTGTTCCAAAATTAGCTTTCAAAGATTCATAAAAGTGAAATTTTGAATATATTTATTTTTAAGATATTAAAAAAATATCAGCCACATCCTATCAGGAGGGCTGATACACAAAACTTTTCAAAAGACCTTAATAAAATTTTGAGAATATTGTTCTTTTTGAATCACTATAGTTTATAGAATCTGTTACTTCTGTGATTTTATTATTTTCCTTATCAATTATGATGGTTGAGTTTACAGATGAATTTTCATTTAAAGCGTTTAACTCTTTTTCATCAATAATTTTATTATTTGATAGGATTTTTCTTATATCTTCTTTATTTGTTGAAGAATATTGCAATGTTAGAAGCTTTTTCTTACTGATTTTAGTTGGAAGAGTTTTTGTGTTTTTAATAAATTCAACTACATCAAATAAGTTATAATCTCCAGGCTTAATTTGAATTTCTGTTTTTTCAAATTCATCCATGCCGCCAGTTGTAATGGACTTGTGAAAATCTAATTTTGAATCGTAATTTTCTTTTTGACAAAGCTTAGGAGAAGATTTTTTCAAAGAGTCAATATCTTCAATATTATTTATGAAATCATCAACTTCCTTAATATGTGAATTTGCAGCCTTAACTTTTTCTTGGGAAGAAATTTCTTTGTCATTTATCTCTTCTTTTACTTGTTCTTGAGTTTTTATTTCAGTTTTTTCAAGATCAACATTTTCGAATTCTTCCTTATTTTTTGAATCAGGAGATTCAAAATTTTTGTTTTCTAACTCTTTATTAGTTGTTTCTTTACTTTGATATTTTCTTCTTTTCTTAACCAAATCATTAGCCTCCTCTTTTTGATTTAAGTAATCTTCTTTTACTTCTTTATTTTTTTTATCATCAATGTTATGTCCATACTCAATTGTTTTAGACTTATTAACATTAGAGCCAATAGATTTTTCGGAAGGTTTGCTAGGAGTTATTGCCTTATCCTTATCAACTAAATATTTACTATCTGAAAAATCACTTTCATTACTTGTATTTTCAATTGTGGGATTCTTATTATCTTTACTAATAAGGTTTTCATCTTCGGTATTGTTTTTTGAATTTCTCGATTTTTCCCATTCAATTAAATTTTGGTCATGTGCTAAACTTTCGTTTTTTGATAAAATATTTTTTATAATAATAAAAGCAACAATGCATAAAATCACTGCAATAATTATTAGTAATGTAAATGTTCTCATAAAGCACCTCCACTGATATTATACCATTTTACTATAATATAACAACAAGAATTTGAAAAAAGATATAAAAAAAATCCCTGCCGGGGGATTTTCTTAGGGGTGATTTTATTTATTTGTTAAATCATTTATATTATAAGCTGGCAAATTTAAATTGTCAATAGAAATATCAAAATAAGAAATATATTCCATTATATGAAAAAAATAAAACTCAGAATTTACTGAGTTTTATTAAATAATATATTAAGTTTTATAATAATCTTATTTGTTAGCTGATTTTAAATATCTATTTTGAATTTTTTCTTTAAGAATTGCTACTAAATCTCTAATTTCTCTTACACCTAAATAATATAGAATTACAAGGTAGATTAGAGCTGCTATCGAAACTACTATCAATAATACTATGAGTCTTAGTAGGGTTAACAGTGCTCCTGAGCTAAAGGAGAATAATATTTTTTCTATTGGGAAGTAGGTAAGTGCTACTAATCCCATGGCAACTGAGGCCATTACCGTTTTAATTATGGCTTTAATGTAGGACTTTGTGCCTAAATTTCCAATTTTTTTGCGTAGAAGGTAGAAACCTATAAAGACAGCAGCAGTTGTAGCAATAGATACTGAAGCTGCAAGCCCATCTGTACCATAGTGGTGAGCGACTAATAAATTAAGACCAACATTAATTATTACATTTAAGGCACCTATAACAAAAGGAGTCTTTGTATCATTTAGTGAATAATAAATTCTATTTAGTACATTGGTAAGAGATATAGAAATAAGCGATAATGAGTAAAATCTTAAAGTTGAAGTTGCACTAATTCCATCTTCTACTGTAAATTTACCATGGACAAATGCAATTTCTATAAGAGGTCTTGCTAGGATAATCATACCTATTGTTGCTGGGACTGTTAAAAATAAAACTGATTTTATTGAGGCATTCATAACTTTTTTCCCTTGTAGCATATTTCCTCTTCCAAAAGACCTTGTAAGAATTGGATAAACTATAGCTGTAACAGCAGCTATAAAAATTCCGATTATTAAAGTATTCATTTTGTTGGAAAAATATAAAATTGAAGGGGCTTTAGTTCCCATTCCAGAAGCTAAAGATCTGTTTACTGCTGTATTAATATCATTTACAGAAACAGATACCAAAACAGGTAAAGATAATTCTAATGCTTCTTTTACATATTTATCCTTTAGGTCAAAAATAAGTTTAGGTCTATAGCCTAGCTTAAAAGAGTCTGGTAATAGAAATAAAAATTGTGCAAAGGCTCCGACAACTGCTGCAACAGTTAAACCTACTATTCCTACATGGTGGGAAAACATAGCAAGATAAACAATATAGACAATATTTAAGGGAATAGATATTGCTCCTGTCGCTGCAAATTTTCCACCATATTGCAAATATCCTGTAAAAACACCTACCCAGCAAGAAAAAATTACTACAGGCATTCCGAGTTGAATAAGTCTTACTACTATTTTAAAAGTTTCAGGGTTTGCTCTAGAAGCTGTTAAATAAGCAATTTGTCTTGGAAAAAACCAACCGAGTAATATTAATATAATTGAAACTACACTTGATATAGAAAGAAGATTGTTTGTGAAATAATTTTTTCTCTCTTCTCCCAAATCATTTTCTGCTCTTTGTAGGGCCGGGATAAAAGTTGTAGCTATAGCTGATGTTACGAAAGCTGAAATCATAGCTGTAGCAGCTTGAGCAAGTGAGTATGCACTCATTTCAACAGTTGCTCCAAATACATTAGCTGTTAAAGATTCTCTAACAAAACCAAAAACTTTGCCTATTAGTGAAAATATTATTAGTGCAAGGGTTGATTTTGCAATTTTTGAGCCATTAGATGATTTTTTATTCATTTAAACCTCCACGTCTTTATAGATTATATTTATAAAGTATGTATGTGTCAATATTTAGCCTTTAAAAGCAATCTTAACTATTATAAAACTTTAAAATTTTTAATGCAATTATTTTATTTAAATAATTAATTTTACTATCATATGGCCTTTATTTACATATTATATAAAACTTGTTGATTTAGATATAGTAAAATGGGAAAAAATAATTTATAAATTTAATTTTAAAAGGACAATAATTAATCTATATCTTCAAGAAAATTTTTTATCTCTACTAAAAATATGGTTGTTTTTCCTTTTGACCAAAAAATAAAAAATAAGCTTCAAATTTAGAAGTTTTAGACATAGATTTTCAATTGTCTTTAAACAAGCTGTCATTAATTTTTCACACTTATTTATTAATATTTATTCAAGCTAAAAATAAGGAGGAATAATTTTGGAAGATAGAAATATAATAGAAAGTAACAAATCCACTAGAGGGAAAAAATCTGGTAATGGCCTTATAATTTTGGCTTTAATTTTTGCGATTATAGGCGGAGTTATAGGTTCAGCATTTACAAGTTATTGTTTTTATAAAAAATTTCCTGCTAATTCAGAAAATTCATCAAAGAATATAACTATAAATGCAAGCGATGTTTCAACTGTAGCTAGTGCTGTGGCAAAAAAATCAATGCCATCAGTAGTTGGGATTACAACAACAGGTGTGCAACCATCATTTTTTGGACCTGTTCAAGTCCAAGGTATGGGTTCAGGTATAGTTTTTGATGACAAAGGATATATTGTAACAAATGCTCACGTTGTAAAATTAAATAATCAAGTAGTGGATAAGGTAAATGTTCAACTTGATAAAGATGTTACTGTAGAAGGTAAACCTATTTGGGTTGACGAAAATGTTGATCTTGCTGTAGTTAAAGTTAATACTAAAGAAAAACTTGTTCCAGCAGAGCTTGGAGATAGTGATAAATTAAATATAGGGGATGTGGCAATAGCTATTGGTAACCCAATTTCTCTACAATTTAGTCAAACTGTTACTCAAGGTATTATTTCAGGATTGAATAGATATGTTGGTCAAGTTTCTGGTGGTGGCTATATGATGGGGCTAATACAAACTGATGCGTCAATAAATGGAGGTAACTCAGGCGGAGCCTTATTAAATGCACAAGGACAAGTTATAGGTATAAATACAGTAAAAGTTCAATCTGCAGAAGGTCTTGGATTTGCAATACCAATTAATTATGTAAAAACAATAATCAATCAAGTTGTGAAAAATGGAGATTACAAGGAATTATCTCTTGGCGTATATTCAGCGGATGCTCAATATGCCAACCAAATTATCGGTAAAGATTTGGGAATAGATGAAGGGATATTTATCTTAAAAGTTTTTGATAATTCGCCAGCAAAAACTGCAGGTCTAGAAGTTGGAGATGTTATTACAAAACTTGGTGATGACAAAATTAAAGGAGTTAAAGACCTTAAGGCTGCCCTTTACAAGTATCAAGAAGGAGATAAAGTCACCATAACTTATATAAGGGAAGGCAAAGAAAAACAAACAGAATTGACTTTTACAAATTACAGGGTTCCTGTAAGTGAAAAGCTAAAGGAAGATAAAAAAACACAAGAAAACTTTGAAAATAGACAAGACCAAGGTCAAAATTCACAAGGTAATTATGATGAGTCAGATCCTTTTAATCAATATAGAGAATATATGAGGTCTTTTTTCGGAGAATAAATAAACATTAATTTGATTAGTATTTAATAAAAAATGCTATGGCACAAGCTGTAGCATTTTTTATTTTTATAAATTTGTAAGCCCAGCGGAGAAGAATTATAAAATGATATTATTTACACAAAAATCACAAAATGATATAATAAAATAAATATAGTAAAATAAAATAGAAATTTAATAAATATTAATAAAGGAGGGCTTATGTTAATAAATATTCCTATAATTTTAGGCTCTGTTATGGTCATATTAAAAATTATTCTTATTATATTAGTTATTTTTGCACTTATAAAGTACATCAAATCAAAATAAAAAATTTAAGTCTGTAATTATGATTAACGTTTTCAAAATTAGGTGTGAGTTATGTCTAGAGAATTAAAGTCTACTATTATGCTTTTGAATGCTGCAATAATATGGGGATTTGCCTATGTGGTACAAGTCCTTGCCATGAACTATATTGGACCGTTTACCTTTAATTTTGCAAGGTTTTTTATCGGCTGGATATTTTTAATTATTATTTACTCAATTTTCAAAAAAACAATACCCTACTACAAAAATGAAATTTTTTCATTGAGGAATACTATAAAATACGGTATTATTTGCGGTTTACTTATAACAGTGGGAAATAGCTTACAGCAAGTTGCCTTATTAGGGACAACAACTGGAAAGGTTGGATTTTTAACATCTACTTATATTGTAATTATACCTATAATTCAATTTTTTTTAGGCAATAGAGTATCAAAAAAAATTATATTTTGTATAGGAGTTGCTACGCTTGGAGTTTATTTATTATCCATCAAAGGAAATTTTTCAATAAACAGATACGACGGGTTTGTCCTTATTTCAGTATTATTTTTTGCTGTTCACATTATGATTATGGCATCTTTACCTGATGACTGCGAGAAAATTTTAGTATCCATGATTCAATTTATAGTAATAAGTACATTTTCTTTGATCATAGCACTGATATTTGAAAATATTATAATAAGAGATATTTTTGCAGCCTATAAAGAAATTTTATTTATTGGAATTATATCATCAGGAGTAGCTTACACTTTACAAATGATAGCTTTTAAGGAGATAGACCCCACAATAGGGTCATTAGTTGCATCACTTGAGTCTGTATTTGCAGTTCTTGGAGGCTGGGTATTTTTAAATCAAAGAATGAATTTACGAGAGATTAGTGGGTGTGTTATAATATTAATAGCCACAGTGGTTGCACAATTACCAAGTAAGGGGAAAACAAAAGGATTGAGTAAAGGGTAAAGGTTTACTTAATCAATTTAAGATTATTTCGTAAATTTACTTATTTACCATTTTTATTATGCACTTTGTTATTATCAGGTGCAAATTTTTTGGAGGTGTAAGATGACTAGAGAATTTAAATCCGTAATTATGCTACTTATCTCAGCAATTATATGGGGTTTTTCTTATGTAGCCCAAGCCTTGGGTTTGCAAGAAGTCGGGCCCTTCACCTTTAATACTGCCAGGTCCTTTGTAGCCTGTATTTTTTTATGGCTGACTTATCTTTTCTTTAAAAAAACATCAAATTATTACAAAAATGAGATTTTTTCCTTAAAAAGTACAATCATATTTGGTTCAGTATGTGGACTTTTAATGACAGTTGCCACAAATTTCCAACAAATGGGAATTATTGGTACAACTACTGGCAAGGCAGGATTTTTAACTGCTACATATATAGTTTTGATTCCAATATTTGATTTTTTCTTAGGCAAAAAAATAAAACCAAGAATTATTTTGTGCGTTTTTTTTGCCATGGTTGGAACATATTTACTCTCTGTTAAGGAAAACTTTACAGTAAATGGATATGATCTTTTGGTTTTATTTTCAGCTATATTTTTTGCTTTACATATCATGGTTATGACAAAACTTCCAAATGACTGCCAAGCTATCCTAGCTTCTCTGACACAATTTTTTGTAGTTATGCTAGTATCTCTTGTTATTGCAATATTTAAGGAAGAAATAGTCCTTTCAAGTTTAAAAGCTGCAATTCCAGCAATACTTTTTGTAGGTGTTCTTTCATCAGGGGTAGGTTTTACCCTACAGATGATTGCAATTAAAGATATCGATCCAACAATAGGTTCATTGGTTTCTTCCTTAGAATCAGTATTCGCTGCTGTTGGAGGTTGGATGATTCTTGGTCAAAAGATGAATCTAAGAGAAATTACAGGATGTATAATCATCCTAGTAGTAACAATTATTGCACAACTACCATCTAAGAAAAAAGTTTAATATTAATGAGATTTAATATTTTTTTCATAAAATTAACAAAATTCTAAAATTTTTATTTCATATTTATATTTTATAATTAAAATGAGGTGAGATGATGTCACTTATTGATAAAATTTTTTCTAACAAAAGTAAAAAGATAATTACTATAGACGGAGAATATGGGTCTGGAGCTTATAATATAGCTGCAAATATTGCAGAAAAGGAAAATATTAAATTTTACGATTCTAAATTAATAGAGCTTATGACTTTAGAAAAGAAAGTCAAACCTGAGGATTTGAGTAAAGATGATTCTTTCTTACAAGGCACAATTTATGATCTATATAGAGAAAATTATTCTTATTCACAGGAAGATATAGCCTTTTCTGATGCACAATTTCTTATGGATTCAAGAACTATAAGGGACATTGCAAAAAAAGGTCAATGCGTTATCTTGGGCAAGTGTGCAGATTATGTACTTGGTGATGATATAGTTCTAAGCGTATTTATCTATGCATCAGAAGATTTTAAATTAAATAGGATTGAGAAAGACTATAACATTAAAAAAGATAAGATAGAAGCTAAGATGAATAGGGAAGATATGAAAAGAAAAAATCACTATGAGAGAAACACAGGAAGATTATGGGGTAAATCATCGGTTTATGATTTATCTATTGACTCTTCTGCATTTTCCTTTGATACTATTGAGGATATAATAATTAAATTAGCCAATAAAAAAATAAGATAAAAAAGTCCCGAAAGAAAATTTCGGGATTTTTTCTTAATTATTTATTTTTTCAGAAGCTTGGGCTGTTGCCCTTTCTCTTTGCTGTCTGGTTTCTAATCTCTTTTCTTCAGAGGCTTTAGCCCTTTCGTAAGCGTGCATAATAAGTGCTATAGTTACTACTGCGTAGGAAAGGAAAGTTCTGAAATATTCTCCAATCATGGCATCTCCTGCGATTACCTTTCCTGCTTGAGGCATTACTATAAACATCAAGTGGAAAAGAGCTGTACCTAAGATTGCATTAGGTATTGATGCCTTCGAAACTGAAGCACCACCAACTAGAAGGGAAGCTGCTGCATAAAGGGCTGCTTGGTCTTGACCTCCGTATGTGGAAAGAGTGCCTATATTTTGCAGATAAATAATTTGACCATAACATGCAAGAACAGTTGAAATAATTATAGATTGAACTCTAATTTTATTCGAATACATACCAGCATTTGTTGATACTATTTGGTCTTGACCGACTGCCTTCATATCATGTCCGAGTTTTGTTCTTTTAAACCATACAACAAAAACACACAAGATACCAATGACTACAAGGGTCATTATTGGTACATCAAATCTTATTGCTTGACTTTGACCAACTGGCAAATTTATCCTAAATTTTAAAATATTATCTAAAGCACCACGAGATGCAAGGGTAAGGGAATTTTTAATACCGAATCCTTCAGAAAGTAACAATTCCTTAGTTCTTATTGGGATTATTGTTCCACAGAAGAAAAGTAAAAATAGCATATACCAACCAAGTATAAAGAATGAAAGCATCATTGATGTAATCATTTCACGACCCTTAGCTTTATTTAGAACCATACCAGAAAATTGTCCAAGTAAAATTGAAATGGGTGTACCTATAAGAGCAGCTACAAGAAGACCGGTAGCTCCAGTAAATCCCCAATCTTGGGCAAATATAAGACCGATTTGACCGCTCATAGCTCCCAAAGGTATACCAAAGTTAATTCCCATACCTGCCATAATAGGAATTAGTAAAGAAAGAACTAAGAAAGTATTTCTAACTAATCTTGTTGCAAGTTCTGATGTAACAGAGGCTATTGGTGGTTTTGCAATTATAATTCCTATCCCGCAAATTACTATAAATAGGATTGGAACCATGGAGCTTCTTAAAGTTTTTCCAAAATTTTTATTCATTTACTTTGTTCCTCCTTGTAAGTGCGTATAGAATCATACCATTTGTAACAATTATACGAAGTATTTCTGAAATATCAATATTAAAAGCACCATTTATAACAGTAGGTGTAAGAGTTATAATTCCTTGGAATAGAAAAGTACCAATTATAACATGAGGTATTGTAGCCTTATTTATACTAGCGCCACCTATTAAAAGGGCAGCAACTGTTTGGAAAGTAAAGGCTAGAGGTGCTTGATAAAGTTGAATGAATCCATAGGATTGTTGATAAACAATTATTCCCACAGAAGCAATAGCTGTTGATAAAATAACAGAAACAAATCTAACTCTTGAAATATTTATACCACTTGCTCTTGCATACTCAGGGTTTGAACCTACAGCAGTCATAGCTGTTCCTGTTTTTGTTTTAAAGAAAGACCAAACAAGGAAGGCAAAAAATGCAAATAATAAAAACATTCCTATAGGTACATGAACTCCACCTATATTAAATGATAAAAATTTACTTATAAGTCCCATAGTCATCTTATTTCCTGAATTACCAATAACTTGTTTCATCCAATAGTTTGCAACAGGAATTTGTTGACGAAGTCCAGTTCCTCCATAAGATAAAACAGAAACTGGATTTTTGTAGGGTAGTAGTAAATAAGCTATACACATAAAAGATGTGAATGAATAACCAACATAAGTAGCTATAAGCATTTCATCACCCATAATTTTATTTAAAACATAACCATATATAGCGCCGAAAAATATGGAGAAAAGTATAGCAAAAACCATTGCCATAAATAAGCCCATATATCCTACATATCCAAATTCTATAGATGTAACTCCACCAAGGATACCACAAACAACTCCTATAGGAATACCAAAGTTAAGTCCGCAACCTGATTGAACCATAGGTACAAGAGAAAGCACTAATATTGAAAACATACCAAATCTTGAAAGTACATTTTCAAAAGAGTCTTTTATACTAACACCAGCAAAAGGAGCAGCTATAAATAAGGCTATTAAAAAGAGGGCAATTATTGTTCTTGCCAAACCAAATTTTTGTAATAAATTTTTATTTTTCACCTTAAACCTCCACACTTTCTCCACTCATCAATAGACCGAATTTTTCAGGGCTAGCATCAGCAGGAAGAATTCCTGCAATTTTACCTTCACAGATTACTGCAATTCTATCACATATTGATCTTAATTCTTCAAGTTCAGAAGAAACCATAACAATTGTTGTGTTGTTTTCATTGTTGAATTTTTCCAAAGCTTCCAATACAAGTTGTTTAGCTCCAATATCTATACCACGAGTCGGCTCAGAAACAAAAAGTAGTTCTGGATTCATGGCAAAAGCTTTTGCAAGACATATTTTTTGTTGGTTACCTCCAGAAAGATTACCAGCTTTTTGTTCAGGACCTGTGCATTTAATAGCGAGGCTATCAATGTAATTTTTTGCCAATTCTTTCATGGCGTTTTCATCTCTAAATTTAAGCCCTAATATTTTCTTAATATATTTATCTTGCACTTGCATTGAATTAAAAGCAATATTCCAATAAATAGGTTCATCTAAAAGTAGACCAACTCCACGTCTATCTTCTGATACAAATGCTATGCCTTTTTTAAGAATTTTTGAAGTATTTCCAAGTTTTAGTTTTTCACCCTTAAAAGTAACTTCACCGCCTACAGGATAAGTACCTAAAATTCCATTTGGAATCCCAAGTTTTCCTTGACCGGCAAGTCCAGCTATACCAAGTATTTCGCCATCTTTAATAGATAAGCTAACATCAAAAACAGCTTCACCAGGCATATCGACCCATAAATTATTGATGTTCATTATTGTATCTTTGCCATCAATATCTTTTTTATTTTTCTTAACAACATCCATTTTGTCGTCAGAATTTCTTCCTACCATCCAATTAGCAATCTCTTCTATAGATAAATCTTTATTAGGTCTATTTTCAACAACAATACCATCTCTTAAAACAACAACCTTATCGCAAATAGTTAAAATTTCTCTTAAACGATGGGAGATAAAAATAATTGCTATACCAAGAGAAGAAAGTCTTTTTAAAGATTCCATAAGAGAATTTGCTTCAGATTCAGTAAGCACGGCTGTTGGTTCGTCCATAATTATTAACTTAACATTTTTTCTGGTTATTTCTCTAGCAATTTCTATAAATTGCTTATGACCAACTGGCATCTCTGATACTAATTCATTTGCATCTATGGAAATACCTAGCTTTTCAAGGGAGTTACCAGAGATTTCAATATTTTTTTTGCCATCAATTGTTTCGAGTTTTTTGCCGAAAACAGAAGAAACTACAGATTTTTTAGTATTTTCCATATTTAATGTTATGTTTTCAGCTACAGTAAAGCCTGGAATTAGGTTAAATTCCTGATGGACCATACCTACTCCAGCATTTAAAGCTTCTATTGGGTTTTTAAAAGCTGTTTCCTTACCGTCAAAAATTAATTTGCCATTAAATCCACCTGTTTCATGAATTAATTCCATTCCGAAAATAATATTCATTAGGGTAGATTTTCCAGCCCCATTTTCTCCGACAAGTCCAAGAATTTCTCCTTCTTTTAAAGTGAAGTTAACATCTTTTAAAACTTGATTTTCACCGAAACTTTTGCTGACATTTTGCACTTCTAATAGATTTTCTGTCAAAATATCACCTCATAATTATTAAAAAAAACCAACGACCTTAGCCGTTGGTTTTGGCCTTTTTTTATTCTGCTTGACCTTCAGCTTGTTCTTGAGATTTTTCAATAGCTTTTAAGTCAACATTTAGATTCTTATACTTATCAGGAACTTGAACTTTGTCCATTCCCATGTATCCTTTACCATATAGGTAAGTATCTTGAGAAATAAGAACGTGGTTATCAACTTCTTGACCATTTTGTCTATCTACAAATTTTGAAGCCATCCAGTTTGCACCTTCAGTATATTTGTGAAGTGAAGCCTTAATATCTTCAACATTTGTAAGTTCAGCTTGACCGTGAAGAACTTTAATAACGTGATCAACGGCTCCTCTAACTTCAGTGTATCCTAGTGAGTAAGCCCAAGAACCCATTCTTCCACCGCCGCCAGCTTTAACGACAGCTTCTTCAACTCTTTTATTTATTGCTTGCCAATTTCCTGCAATATCGCTTAAATCTACAGAGAAAGCATTAGGATAACCCATTATTGGAGAAGGTAAATCAGGTTCAATAAATATTGCTCCACCTTGTGCAACTCCTCTTAATAGAGGTTCAGTATGAGCATCATTAGTACAGAAGAAACAAGTATCTTTTCCGTATTTATCAATCCAGCTTTGAATATTTTCAGCTACATATTGTTGTGCTCCTGGAATACCGATATCAGTTGTTGGGTCTGGTGCATTTAATGAAATAAATTCAAGCCCTTCATCCTTACAAGCTTCTTCAAAAATAGCTCTTCTTAAAGCAAGCATTTCAATTGACATATGTCTTGGGAAAGTTATATGAGCGAATTTAGTAGCTCCAACTTCTTTTGCAGCTTTAACAATTCTATAACCTCTTGATATATTATCAACATCTATACAAAGGTCAGATGCTTTTTCAACCATAATAACATCTTCTTGAGGAGTTAGGTTGATTAAAATGATATCAGGTCTTTTTTCTCTAATTTTTTGGAAAGCTGCTGAAGTACCTGGAACAGATTGATTTACAATAATTGCTTTCATATCAGGATCATCAGCCATGGCTGTGATTTTTTGAATTGTAGTTTCAATTTCAGCTTCAAATCTGTCAGGATAAGTATCATTTTTTACAATATCAGCACCAAACTCTTCAATAGCTGCTTGAGCTGCTCTGAACTCATCTTCTGATTGTGAAACTGTACCTGTAACAACACCGATATGGTAAGGTTCGCCTTCTTTTAAAACTTTGTAATCAGCCTTAGGTAAATCTTTGATTTCTTCTGTTTCTTTTGCTTCTGCATCTTTTCCATTGGAAGAAGATGTGTTTTCAACCTTAGAACATGCTCCCATACTTAGTCCAAGGACCATTAACAAAAGAACAGTTAAAAATCGAACAAATTTCTTTTTCATAATTACACCTCTTAAATTGAATTAAACATTATTAAAAATAAATATTTTATACCAGTTTAACACAATATAGAGTTTATGTCAATAAAATACTATCAAACTAAAGAAAGAAGTTTTTTATTTTGTAAATTCACCATATAATATATTTTTTGTAATAATTTTCTTTTGCAAACTTAGTCATATCCTGTAAAAGTTTTTATAAAATATCAAATTTTTTTAATAATTCTAACTTTTTTTATTATAATTGATTTAAAATGTAGTTATTTATAGAAAATTACTTTAAAAATAAAAGATTTTTAATTAGAAAATGAAATTTTTTATTTTAAATGTAGTTCCTGTACTATATTGATTATATCATAATTAAGGGCAAAAAAAATAAGGCGGAATTGAATCCGCCTATATTTTTAATTTCTATTAATTAAGTCTAACACTCCATCAACCAAATCGAAAATTTTTATTATTAAAGCAGCTAGGGAGATGAAAATTGCAATTTTTTCAAATATTGAAAAATGTGTGATATCATCAAGTTTCTTACTTGCATTTTTTTTAATTTTACATAAATTCTTATCCATTTTATTTCTCCTTATGAAAAATATACAATTTTATCAGCATTTAATACTCTGAAAGTGAAAGATTCTGTGATAAATATTCTTACACTTTCCCCACAATCTCCTTCATATCCAACTGCAAAGTCAGAACCGAGTACAAATTCAAAATCTTCATTTTTATGGGGAATTAATAAGGCACCTTTTAAAACTTTAGATCTTATAATGCTTCCGCCAATTAATTTTGAAATAACCTTAATTAAACTTGCACCTTGGTATATAATGTTTAATTTTTCATAAATCTCTTTAGATACAATTAAATCATAAGGGGCATCTGCTGAACTTTCATATAATTTATATATAGCTTGACCTATTGATTTTAAAATTTCATTTGCGTCACTACCTATTTTAAGCTTATGACCAGCACTTTGAACAAGACCAGTTATTTTTGCACTTTTATTTCCATTATATATAATTTCTTCTTCTGCCAAAGCGATGTTTCGAGCAGCTTCTTCTAAAGGGTCAAAATTTACATCCTTAGCTCCTCTTTCAACATCATCTAAAGTCCATTTCAAAAGTTCTAAGGGAATTCTAAGTTCAACAAGTGGAACAACCTTTCTTATACCTGCTTGGACCTTGTCATTTTTTTGAGAAATAATTTCAAGTCTTCCGTCTTGAACACCGCTATATTTAAAACCTTTAGGACCTTTTACATCTAAAACTCGTCTAGCACTCAGCATTGGAATAATAGCTTCTCTAGCAGCACTATCTATTTCATCCCATGTATTTTTTGTAATTGGAGCAAAACTTCTTTTTAAAATATCCATATATTACTACCCCCTAAAGCTCTCCTATACCTAAATCTTCATCAGAAGAAGCTTTGGAAGATTCACCTGATTCGGCATCTTCTTCTACTTTTGTTAAATCTTTATTGGTGAAAAGATAGGTTCTCATTTGTTCATCCCATCCATCTTGGTTTCTTCTCAACCATTCAAGAAGCATTATAGCATGTTCCATTTCTTCATGTTGATTGTGAAGCAAAAGCCTATTTAATTCTTCATTTGAGCTTGTAGCTACTCTTTGATGATAGCAGTCAACCGCATCAATTTCTTCCTTTAAAGAAACAATAGCTCTAACTATATCTCTATCTTTTTGACTCATTTCACTTGTAGGTTCATGATAATCATTTGCCATATTATTACCTCCATACTTTTTTTCTACCCATTAAAAGACCAATCAATCATTAATCAGAAGTTTATAAATTCGAGTCGAAGGGTATTTAACTTATGATTATATGTGATAATTGATGATGGAAAGAGGAACCGAAATGATAGAATTTAGGAATGTTAAGAAGATATATCCAGGCAATCAGGTGGCAGTAACTGATATTAATTTAAAATTTAACACAGGAGAATTTATTTGTTTTATTGGTTTATCAGGTTCCGGAAAAACTACTTGTATGCGTATGATTAATAGGATGAATGAGCTAACTGAAGGAGAAATACTAATTGATGGGATAAACATCAAAGATATTAATCCCGTAAGCTTAAGGAGAAAAATAGGCTATGTGATTCAGCAAATAGGACTTTTTCCGCATATGAGTGTTTATGATAACATAGTTCTTGTTCCAAGATTATTAAAATGGGATGAAAGAAAAAACAGAGAAATTGCAGAAGATTTAATTAAAAAAGTGGATTTACCGCTTTCATATTTGGATAAGTTTCCGGGAGAACTTTCAGGAGGTCAACAACAAAGAATCGGAGTTATAAGGGCCCTGGCAGCAAATCAAGATATTATTTTGATGGACGAACCATTTGGTGCCTTAGATCCAATTACCAGAGATTCCTTACAAAAACTTGTAAAAAAATTACAAAAAGAAATGGGGAAAACTATTGTTTTTGTTTCTCATGATATGGATGAAGCCCTAACACTGGCGGATAAAATAGTAATAATGAACAAGGGTACAGTTGTACAATTTGATACTCCGGAAAATATTTTGAAAAATCCGAAAAATGATTATGTTAGGGATCTGTTAGGAGAAGAAAAGTTAAACGAAGCCAAAACTTCTTTAAATTCAGTTGAAACCATTATGATTAAGGATCCGGTTTCAATTTCTAAAGATAAGACAACTTATGATGCCCTGGTACTTATGAGACAAAAAAGAGTTGACAATATGTTTATTACAGACAGTGAAAATCATCTTTGCGGCTACTTAAATATGTTTGATATAGGCAGCAAAGGCAGGAGAGTTTTGCCCTTATATAAGGTTATGAAAAAAGCTCTGTCAATCACAAAAGAAACTAAAATCATGGATGCAATTAGGCAAATTTGGAAACTTGATGTTAAAAATTTGCCGGTTGTTGATGGAGAAAATCATTTTGTAGGGCTAATAACTCGTGCAACTATTGTAGATACAATTTATACAAATCTTTGGGGGTCTAATGAAATAGAAAATATCAGTGATTATGAAAATGAAAAAACCACAGTAATAAAGGATGAAAGTGATAATAATGCTTAAATTTTTTAATGAAAACAGTTTTGAGATTTATAAAAAAATTTTAGAACATTTATATATATCAACCATTTCACTTGGACTGGGGATTTTAATTGCAGTTCCAATAGGGATTTTTTTAATAAGAAGTCAAGTTATAGCTAAAATTTTTATGGCACTTGCTTCAGTTTTGCAAACAGTACCATCTTTTGCCCTTTTGGCAATAATGATACCAATTTTTGGAGTTGGGAAAAAACCTGCCATATGTGCCTTATTTATATATTCACTATTACCAATTATGAGAAATACTTATCTGGGCATTGAGGCGGTAGATTCTAATTTAATAGATGCAGCTCTTGGCATGGGAATGACTAAGAGTCAGTTATTATTTAAAGTTCAATTACCTATGGCTATGCCCGTAATTATGAGTGGAATAAGGCTATCTGCAGTATATGTTTTATCATGGGCTACTCTTGCCTCATATATAGGCGGGGGCGGTATGGGAGATTTTATTTTTAACGGCTTAAACAATGCAATAATGCCAATGGTAGTATGGGGGACCATACCTGTAACCCTACTTGCAATATTGGCGGATTTTTTGTTGAGAAAACTTGAAAATAAAATCTCACCCTTAAGGAGATCATAACAATGAAAAAGCTTAGAAAATTATTGGGTCTTGTATTAATTTTTCTAACATCATGCAGCTTACCGGGAATTGGTATGGATACAAATAATGATGTAATTGTAGCAACAGGATCAACAACTGAAAGGCAAATCTTAGGAAATATTGTTGCACAGATGATAAGACACTATACAGACTTAAATGTAGGAATTATATCCAACCTCGGATCAACAACTTTAATAAATGTAGCCATGATTAAAGGGGATCTCAATGTGAGCGGAGGAATGTATACAGGAACATCACTAACTGGAGAACTTGGAATGAAGCCTATCAAAGATCCGGAAAAAGCACTAAAGACTGTGCAAGTGGAATATTTAAAAAGATATAATAGGAAGTGGTATCCATCTTTTGGATTTGCAAATACTTATGCTTTTATGGTGAAAAAAGATTTGGCACAAAAGTATGATTTAAAAAAAGTTTCGGATCTTGAAAAAATAAAAGACCAAATAAAAGTAGGTGTAGATACAGGTTGGATTAACAGACCTGGGGATGGATATAAGGGATTTCAAGAAATTTACGGTTTTTCCTTTAATAAGCTCTATCCCATGGAAATAAGTTTGGTATATACAGCTTTGGCTGAAAATGAGATGGATGTAGTTTTGGGTTATTCAACAGATGGAAGGATAAATACCTATGGACTTATTTTATTAGAAGATGACAAAAGGCTGTTTCCACCATATGATTGCTCACCTGTAGCCACAATTAAAATTTTAGAAAAACACAAAGAGCTCGATAGAATACTTTTAAAACTTGAAAATTCTATAGATTCTGAAACTATGCAAAAATTAAATAGGATAAGTGATGAAGATTTAGTTGAACCGGAAACCTTGGCGAAAAAATTTTTAGAAGAGCATAATTATTTTGAGGAGGATAAGAAATGAAAAATTTTTTAATTTATTATTTACAAAACTCTTCCTATATATTTGAACAGTTCATAAGGCATTTTTTAATTTCTTTTTATGGAGTTTTGTTTGCCTCAATCTTGTCAATACCCTTGGGATTTATTATTGCCAGGAAAGTGAAATTATCCGATTTTTTAATAGGGGTAGCAAACATTTTAGAAACAATACCATCATTGGCAATGCTTGCAATATTAATGTTTGCAATTGGGACAGGCCCTAATACCGTAGTGTTTGCAGTTTTTCTCTATGCAATTTTGCCCATTTTAAAAAATACTGTTGTAGGCATAACGTCTATACCCGAAAAATATATTGATGCAGCTAAGGGAATGGGAATGACATCAGGACAAAGAATTTTAAAAGTAGAAATACCCTTATCTATGGCAATTATTATGGGAGGTATTAGAAACGCTCTTGTTCTCGCAATAGGAGTTACAGCTGTTGGAACATTTATTGGAGCAGGAGGTCTTGGAGATATTATTTCAAGAGGAATAAATGTTGCAAATGGAGGAGCGATTATAATTGCAGGAGCTGTTCCTACAGCTTTAATGGCAGTTGTCAGTGATTTTGTTTTAGGGATTATAGAAAACAAATTAATGCCAAAATCTGTTAAAAAAGTTAGTTAATAAAAAAGGAGTGTTACTGAATAGATAAATCTATTCAATTTAGTAACACTACCTTTTAATATTATTATTCCTCTACAGGTTCAAAATCTGATTTTTCAGCTCCACAAAGAGGACACACCCAATCTTCTGGTAAATTTTCAAAAGCTACCCCTGGTTCAATTCCACCGTCTTCGTCGCCAACTTCTGGATCATAAATGTATCCACACATTGTGCATTCGTATTTTTTCATATTATTCTCCTTTCAATATTAATAATTAGAAAAATTCAATAATTCCATTTCTAATTACATGCTTTATACCCATTAAAATAAAAAAATAGAATAAATTAAAAAAATTTAAAAAACTTATCTTAAAATTGTGCAAAAAAATTTTTATACAAAGTTTAACAATTTGAAAGTGGGGTAAATATTTTACGATTAAAGATTAAGGATGATTGAGATGAATAACATGAATGTTATATATAAATTTGACGATTCTGTCACTAGCGATTTATTCTCTATAGAACCCTTCGTAAAGGGAGCTGTTAGTGAATTAGAAGGCTTTATTGATGACAGGGATGCAATATTTGACATAAAATTAATTCTAAATGAGTTGGTAGTTAACGGAGCAATGCACGGAAATTGTAAAGATTGTTCCAAAAAAGTTCGTTTAAAAATGGTCATGGATAAAAAAAGTCTTATGATAATTGTTAAAGATGAAGGAGAGGGCATAGACTATGAATCTTTAAGAGATGACTGCAAATCGTGGGACTTCAACGGAAGGGGTTTATTTATCGTTGAAGCCTTGACTGATGAGCTTATCCTTCATGACAATGAGGTAATAGCTATAAAAAATTTATAATTCTCATTTTTATATATCTTTAATCGAGTTTCATAATTTTTTAAAGACACCTAATTAATGGTGTTTTTTATTTGCCCAAATATCAGCTAGGGTATTTACAAGGATCATATAAATGTTATAAAAAGAAAAATATATGCCTCCAATAGGTGCTGATATTGTGTCTATAGGAATTCTACCTGATATATTCCAAGGAATAAACATAGAATTAAGTAAGGCTGAATTTGACAAATTAAGGGCAAGTTTTTCTTTGTCTTCTATGTTTTCTCTACTCATTTCATAGGTTAGCATAATAGAAAGGGTTTGATTTGAAGAAAAACACGCAATAATTATTGACAAGATTTCCATTACAAAAAGTTGTGGGAATTTTTTATATAGACTGTTTACTGTCAATTTGATACTTTTTAATAGGTCAGTATTTTTGAATATACCGAAATAACCAGAAGATATGCCAACTATTAAGATAGCTTTAGCCATGGATATTACTCCACCACCATTTATTGATTTATCTGCATTTTCATTTACATACCCCAATAGAGCACTTCTAAGAATTTGGTTTAAGGACATATTTTGGAAAAAATATGCAAGAGAAATTGCAATTATTATAGATAAGCTCATATTATATTTTAAGGGAACTTTAAACATTGCTAAAATAATTATTAATATAGCTGGAATAGCTAAGATAATATTAAAATTGAAATCGCTCTTAATTGAAGTTAAATCAACATTATGAATGGCCCCTAAGCTGTTCAAATTTAAAATTTGAAAAGTTATTATAGTTAAAATTATAGGAATTATCGAGGTTTTTATCATATTTTTTATATTATTATAAAAATCTGTTTTTGTAATTGTAGCTATTAATAGAGCAGATGTTGACATTGGTGAGGTTCTATCACCGACAAAGCAACCTGAAATTATAGCACCAGCACTGAAATAGGGATTCATATTAATGGCATAGGAAAGAGTCATAGATATTATACCAGCGGTGGAAGATGTTCCAAAACTTGAACCAGTTAATAGGGAAACTGTTGCATTAAATAGGAAAATGCCAACATAAAAATACTTGGGAGAAATTATTTTTACTGCATTATAAATTATGTAAGAAATTGTGCCACAGGCTCTCCAAGTTCCAGTAATCATACCTATAAGCAAAAAAATAAAAAGCATAAGTTTACATGTTGAAAATCCTTGATAAACAAAGTTTAAGGATTCTTTTAATTTATGACCTTTAATCAAACAGTAAATTATAAAAATTATTAAATTTGCCAGCAAGGCTAAAACTAAAGATATTTTTAAAACAATTGAACCTATTAAGACAACAATAAAAAGTAAAAGTACAAAGTTTTCTAGCATATTTTCCCCCACAATTAATCAAAAATTAAAATTAATTTAAGAATAATTTAATAATTATATACTATAATTTCATAAAAGTTTGTTGAAATTATTGTATAATATAATTTAAACAAAATAAAGTATAAAGCATAAAGGAGATTCTATGATAAAAGTTAAGAATTTTTTTAGGTCAATAGGAAAATTTTTGTGGGCACACAAATTTCTTCTAATAATTCTTGTATTAGCCTTAGTATTTTTGATGGCATCTATGGTTAAGGGAATGTTTTTAAAGAAAAAAGGAACAGAAATTTCTTCAAACCAAGTTATTATCCTGAAAAAAGGTGACGTGGTTAATTCAATAAATGAAAATGGAAAAGTTGTTTCTTCAACAAGCACTGATATTTTTGCTGAAAAGGACTCACCTGTAAGTTCAATTAATGTTAAAGTTGGCGATGAGGTTAAAGAGGGAGATATAATTGCAACTCTAGATTCAAGTGCTATAGATGAAGAAATTGCAAAGAAAAAAAGCTTCTGCAAGAGCTAATAATAAAACTGTAGGAGCAGGTATAGCCGCAGCTAAAAAAAGATTAGATGAAGCTGTAGAAAACAGATCTAATGGAACAAATGCAGGAATTGTAGCAGCAAAAGCAAGTGTTGAACAAAGTCTTGATGCTTATAAAAGTGCACAAAAAACCTATGAAGATTATAAAAATTCTTTGGAAAAGCAATATAATCCAGAAATTGTTGGAGAAAAAAATTCCAGAGAAAATTTAGCCTATGGGGAAAAGAGTTCTCAATTGAAATACAATCAACTTATTAACGATTTTTCAGATAACAAAAAGAAATCAAGTGATAACAGAGTTTTGGCACAAGATTGTAACAGTAGAATAGATGCAATTCAAAGTAGGATTGATGATTTGACAAGAAAATCTACTGATATAGGAATAAGAATGAGTGATGTTCAAAATGAAATATCTGATATTGGAAGTAAAGGTCAATCTTATAAGGAACAAGGTAGCGAAGTTAACAAAAACGAAGCAAAAAAATTAGAAGATGATATTAAATCAAAAAGGCAGGAATTAAATAGTTTAACTAGATACCAAGAAGAAATAAAAATAGAACTTTCTAAATTATCTGATGAACTTGCTAGTGCAAAATCTCAAAAGGAAAAATATACATCAGAAGCCGATGCTCTTGATAAAGAAATTGATAGTCAAAGAAAAAATCTTGACCAAATGTCAATTGATATAGAAAAAGCTCATGATGACTTAAAATCAGATGCTGATAAATCAATAAAGGCTTCTCAAGCACGTGATGATCAGCTAAAAACTTATAAACTTGCCATGGATACTGCAGAAAATTCCTATAAGGCAGCTCTTGTTTCATTAAAATCTGCACAAACATCAGCAGACAATGAAATTTCCATGTTAAGAGATGCACTAAATTCTGCAAATGCAAATTCTAACAATTTAGATGAAGTGGAACTTAAATATTTAAATGAAGAACTTGAAAAGACTAAAATTAGAGCCTTAAAAGATG
>NZ_AEAA01000102.1:0-2588 GCF_000179335.1 Peptoniphilus sp. oral taxon 836 str. F0141 | reverse complement strand
TGCCATAACTGTCGCCCAAGTGCCAAAGGATTTGAGAAAAATACCTTAGATTTAATTGCTTTATATCTAGCTTGTGGACTTGACCCTGAAAAATCAATAATATATATTCAATCTCATGTTCCGGCTCATACTGAACTTGCATGGGTTTTAAATACAATGACAGGTCTTGGTCAACTTCAAAGGATGACTCAATTTAAGTCAAAATCTCAAAAAGTAAAAGAAGTCCAAGCTGGTCTTTTAAATTATCCTGTTCTTATGGCTGCTGATATTTTATTATATCAAACTTCCTATGTACCAGTGGGTGAAGACCAAAGACAACATCTTGAAATTACAAGAGATATTGCGCAAAGATTTAATCACAGATATTCTGAAACTTTTACAGTTCCTGAAATACTTCCTGCAAAAGTTGGAGGTAGAATAATGTCTTTGCAAGATCCAACTTCAAAAATGTCAAAGTCTGATGCAAATAAAGATGGTTTTATCCTAATAATAGAAGATGAAAATCAAACAAGAAAGAAAATTAAAAAGGCTGTAACAGATTCTCTCGGCACTTTCAGATATTGTGATGAACAAAAGGGACTTAAAAATTTAATAGATATTTACGCATCTTTTTCTAACTTAAAAGCTGAGGAAATTGTGGAAAAGTATAAAGATCAAGGTTATGGGGTATTTAAAGATGAATTAGCTGAACTTGTTGTGGATTCCTTAAGACCTATCAGACAGAGATTTAAAGATATAAGAGAAGATAAGTCATATCTTGAAAAAGTCTACAGAGAAGGAGCTGAAAAAGCCTCATATCTTGCAAATAAAACTTTGAGAAAAGTTTACAAAAAAGTTGGTTTTATTGAAAGATAAAATTTTATAATTTAGGTTAATTTTTATAAAAAATATCATCTGTATTTTTATTTTTGGTGGTATTTTCAAAAAATCCAACTAGGGTGAGTGTAACTTTTTCCATGAGAATAAAAGGGATTTTTTTCTTATAGTGTATGAAAAGTTTTTTTAAATCATTATTTATTTAATTAATGTTTGACAAAAATATATATTATAATATAATATTTTAAGTTTTTAATTTAATAAGACTATAAAAAAGAGGGTTGAAATTTTTCTTTTTTAGAGAGACATGGATGGTGAAAATTGTCAAAGAAATTTTTTAATTGTAGCTTTTTTGTCTTGATAGGTGAAATTAAGTAGTCTATCACGCATTTAGCGTTATAAATTTCGAGAGTTTATTTATATAATAAATAAAAATTAAGGTGGTACCGCGTCTTTCGTCCTTAGGGCGAAGGACTTTTTGTATTGAAAGGAGAATTATGAAAGAATTAAGTAAAGTTTACAATCCTAAAGATTTTGAAGAAAATATTTATGATTATTGGATGAAAAATGATTACTTTGTGGCTGAAGTTGATAAGGATAAAAAACCTTATTCTATTGTTATGCCACCGCCAAATGTAACAGGAAATCTTCATATGGGACATGCTTTAAATGGAACAATTCAAGATATATTGATTCGTGCAAAAAGAATGCAAGGTTATAGTGCCCTTTGGCTTCCAGGAACAGACCACGCATCAATTTCTACTGAGGCTAAAGTTGTTGCAAAAATTAGATCAGAAGGCAAGGAAAAAGAGGATTTAGGCAGAGAAAAATTTTTAGATGAAGCTTGGGCTTGGACTCATGAATATGGCGGAAACATAAAAAAACAATTCAGAAAATTGGGTGCATCTTGCGATTGGACTCGTGAAAGATTTACTCTTGATGAAACTTTGTCTAGGGCTGTAGGTCAAGTTTTTGTTGAACTATATAATAAAGGTTTAATATATCGTGGTTCAAGAATTATTAATTGGTGTCCGTCATGCAAGACTTCTATTTCTGATGCTGAAGTCGACCATATTGAACATGATGGAGAAATTTGGTATTTCACTTATCCTTTTGAAGATGGAAAAGGCGGAATAGAAATTGCCACTACAAGACCAGAAACAATTCCTGGGGACTTGGCAATAGCTGTAAATCCCAATGATGATAGATATAAGGATTTGATTGGTAAAAAAGTAAAAATTCCAGTAATGGATGACAGGCTGATTCCAATAATAGCAGATGAATATGTTGATATGGAATTTGGTTCAGGGGCTGTAAAAATTACTCCATCCCATGACCCCAACGATTTTGAAGTTGGCAAAAGACATGAACTTGGTCAGTTAAAAATTATGACAGATGATGGTCATTTAAATGAAAATGCTGGAAAATATAGTGGCATGGAAAGATTTGATGCTAGGGAAAAAATAATTGAAGATTTTAAAGAAAAGGGATTTTATATAGGCAAGAAAAAGCACCACAATGCAGTTGGTCATTGCTCAAGATGTAATAGTGTTATTGAACCATTAATTTCTAAGCAATGGTTTGTAAAAATGGAACCACTAGCAAAACCTGCTCTTGAAGCTTATAGAAATGGTGAATTGAATATTGTTCCTCAAAGATTTGGAAAAATTTATGAAAATTGGCTTTTAAATATTCGTGATTGGAATATTTCAAGACAACTTTGGTGGGGACACAGACTTCCTGTGTGGTATGATCAAGATGGAAATTATATA
>NZ_AEAA01000103.1:0-716 GCF_000179335.1 Peptoniphilus sp. oral taxon 836 str. F0141 | reverse complement strand
TGATGGGAAATATGGAATTTATGGATGCTTATATGAAAAAAGGTGATGAACTAAATGCGGGTGCAGTTGAGTATGTGCGTGGGATGCCAGTTGTAAAAATTTTCAATGCACCAATAGTTGGCTTCAGAAGTCTTTATGAAAATATTATAGGCTACAGGGATATGGTTTATGCATACTCTATGTCTTGCAGGATTTCCTATGTAAGTTTTCAATGGCTTTTAAATATCTTTATAGTTTTACCGATTTTTTTAGCTGCCTTTAAAGTTGCTGGAGGAGCAGATCCGAGACTTTGGTCTATTAAGGTTTTATTCTTCACTTTATTTATGGGAATATTTTTCTCTAATATGATGAAGATAATGTATGTTTTCATGTATATATATCAAGCAAATTCAGCAGTAGACAATTTAGAAAATTTATTTACTGAAATGGAAGAAAAATCTATAGATTTTGGAAGTTTAAAGGAAATGAAAAATCATTGTATAGAATTTAAAAATGTGGACTTTTCTTATGATAAAAATACTAAAATTTTATCAGATTTTTCTCTTAAACTTGAAGAAAATAAAGTTTATGCCCTTGTCGGAGCATCTGGCTCAGGTAAATCTACCATAGGAAAATTAATATCTGGACTTTATCCAGTTGATAAGGGACAAATATTAATAGGTGGAGAAAAAATTAAGAACTATGATAAAAACTTTCTCATGGATAATATTGGCATA
>NZ_AEAA01000104.1:0-1236 GCF_000179335.1 Peptoniphilus sp. oral taxon 836 str. F0141 | reverse complement strand
AGCACAAATGTCAGGAGCTAAATATACATGATTTATATTACAAAAGTTCATTTGGAAAATTTCCAATCACATAAAAACACCTCTTTGGAATTTGATAGGGGACTTAATGTTATACTGGGGAATTCTGATTCTGGTAAAACTGCTATTTTGAGGGCAATAAAATGGGCTTTGTATAATGAACCTCAAGGGGATTATTTCATTATGCAAGGGCAAAATCAAGTTCTAGTAGAAATAGAATTTTCTAATGGAGCAATAATAAAAAGATTAAAGTCATCATCTAAAAATGACTATTATTTGAAACTGCCAAACCAAGAAGAACAAAAATTTGAAGCCTTTGGTCGTTCTGTTCCACAAGAAATTATTAATATTACTGGTATGTATAAAATGTCGTTAAATGATGATAAAACTAGTATTTTAAATATAGCTGACCAATTAGAGGGACCATTTTTACTTAATCAAGTTCCTTCAGTAAGAGCAAGTGCAATTGGACGACTCATCTCTGTAAACTATATTGATGACGCTTTAAGAGATACAGTAAGAGAAAATAAAACAGTTAATACTAATATAAGAAATTTAGAAAAATCAAAAACTGAGCTTGAAGAAGAAATTGCTAAGTTTGATTATTTAAAGGATTTAGAAAAGAAATATGAAGAACTTAAATCTATACGTGATAAAATTTCTATTAAAGAAGATAAATTAAAGTTATATAAAAAGCTTAGTTATTCTTTTAAAGAAATCAACAATGAAATTAATTCAATAAATATTGATATATCTAAATTACCAGATTTAGAATTGCTAAGTAGTATAGTTACAGAATTAGTAACATTAAATTTCAAAAATAATTATTATATAAACTTCAATGACAAGCTTAATAAGTTAGATATGAGTATAAAAAATGCCAATGTTTACTTAAATAATTTTAAAGATTTTTCAAGTTTAGAAGATATTAAAGATAAACTTAATGAATGTGTAACAGATTTTAATAGGTTAAATGCTATAAATTTAGAATATATGAATTTATCCAATGAAATAACTGAAAAAAGTAATTTTGTTAACTCATTAGTAAGCTTTTTAAATGTTGACTACACATATAATGAATTAAATGAAAAACTTAAATTACTCAATAATTTGAAAAATTTATTAGTATCAAATAATAATATTGATAGTGCTATTTCTAAGGGAGAAATATATCTAAATAAATTTAACAATTTAGATGTATTACAATCTGTAGTTAAT
>NZ_AEAA01000105.1:0-1456 GCF_000179335.1 Peptoniphilus sp. oral taxon 836 str. F0141 | reverse complement strand
TTCAAGCTCAAATAATATAAAAATTATTAAATTTATAAATTATTATTGGAAGAAGTGATGATTAAATGAATTCCGATTTTCTTGAAAAAAATGGAGTTATAAATTATATTTCAGGAAAGGAAATGTCTTTTAGAACTCAAAAAGAAGGAAATAAAGTTAAATCTTATGCACAAGATATTATAAAAAAATTAAAAATTAATCCTTATGAAATATACTCATGTAGACAGATGCACACCTATAATATTTGCTATGCCTCAGGGGAAAATGGTGATGATTATTTTTATGGTAAATATTTTGACAATACAGATGCACTAATTACTGATAAAAAGAATATAGGGCTTTTAATAAAATTTGCAGACTGTACTCCTATTGTATTATATGATAAGTCTAAAAAAGTACTTTCTATTATTCATTCAGGCTGGAGAGGAACGAGCAAAAAGATTGTTGAAAAAACTTTAATAAAGATGGAAAAAGATTTTTTCTTGTCAAAGAGAAAGCATAATAGGTTTTATTGGACCGACAATTGACCAAGAAAATTATGAGGTTGGCGAAGAGGTATATGATGCTTTTAAATCTTTTAAAAATAGGGACAGTTTCTTTAAATATAGGAATGAAAAGTTTTATTTGTCTTTAATTTCTGCTAATTTGGACCTATTAACTGAACAAGGTCTTATTAGAGAAAATATTAAGATTTCTCAAAAGTCTACTTTTTTGACAGAAAGCCTACATTCGGCTAGACGTGATAAGGAAAATTATGGTCTAAATTCTATGTTTGTTATGATGAAAAAATAAAAATAATATTGGAATAGTTTTAAATTTAAAAGGCAAGGGGAAAATACTCCTTGTTTTTTTTATTTGAATAATTTTTGAATATAAAGTTATTTTTGCTATGTATATATAAAAAATTTATCTTATAATATAAACGATAAATAATATCATTTATAAGGAGGTTTATTTTGAAATTATACAGGAAGCTATTTGCATATATGCCTGAGAGAAAAATACAAGGCATTTTGGCAGTTTTATTTACACTTATAGGAACGTGTATGCTATTTTTTGCATATTATCTGATATGGACCCTATTAAGAGATGTATTTATTGGCACTATAATAAGTGATGCGAAAAAAAGAGCTGTTGTGATTTTAATTTTATTTATTTGTCATGGACTTATTTATTTCTTAGGACTTTGGATGAGTCATTTGGCTGGATTTAGGTTAGAAACAAGGCTTAGAGAAAAAGGTATAAAAAATCTCTTAAAAGCATCACAGAGCTTTTATGACACACACAAGTCTGGTGAAGTCAGAAAAATTATTGATAACAATGTGGAACAAACTCATATGATTGTTGCCCATTTGATACCGGACCAAACTGCAGCTTTAATCACTCCAATTTTTATGGCTATCCTTGCCTTTTACTTAGATATTTCTTTAGGTATTTTCTTTCTAGTTATTGTTGG
>NZ_AEAA01000106.1:0-668 GCF_000179335.1 Peptoniphilus sp. oral taxon 836 str. F0141 | reverse complement strand
ATAATGAAACAGCACTACTTATTGATTCCAATAATAGAAATAGAATAATTAGAGCTATTGAAATTATTTTTAATGGTGGGAAAAAAGACAATAATTTCAGAAGTGAAAACAATGAATATGATTTGATTTTCTTAGGTCTTAACATGGATAGGCAAAAACTATATAAGAAAATAGACAATAGGGTAGATGTAATGTTAGAAAAAGGCCTAGTAAATGAAGTTGAAAAATTACTTGATAGTGGATTAAGTGAAGAAAGTCAATCTCTAAAAGCAATTGGTTATAAGGAAGTTATTTCTTATCTAAAAGGAGAAATTTCTTACAATCAGATGGCAGAGGATATTAAAAAGAATTCTCGCCACTATGCTAAAAGACAGCTAACATGGTTTAGAAGAGATGAGAGAATAAGATGGTTTAATAGGGAAGATGAAGATATTTTGAATCAAATTTTTAAATTTGTAGGAGATAGAATTGAATAATTATTATGATATTTTAAAAAAAGAATATGATATAGATAAAAAGGTTATTGATTTTGTAAATTCATGTCAAGACCAGTTGAAAGATAATTTTAGTGAATTTTCTGATATAGCCATGTATAATCAAAGTTAAAATTTTAAAATCAATGCAGGAAGCCAAACTTCAAGCTACTGATTTTAACTGGACTACTGGTT
>NZ_AEAA01000107.1:0-764 GCF_000179335.1 Peptoniphilus sp. oral taxon 836 str. F0141 | reverse complement strand
AAAGTTTTAACTGCTTTAATTTGGTTTGTCGCCTTGTCGCCAATATTTATGTTATTATTTTGTATAAGTACAGATAATGTTGCTACCAGTACTGTAGGTGATAATTTTGGATTAAGTGAAGCTATATCAACAATGCTTTTAATGATATGTTTTTGTGCCAATTTCTTTGTTATTTTTCCTGTATCTTTTGCTTTTTCAGGTGAAATAACAAAGGGTAATGCTAGAAGAGCAGTGGAAGCCTCTCATTCAAGGTCAAGTATTTTAACTGCAAAAATAATTAGTGAATATTTATATTCTTTATTTCTGATTATTACAACGCTTTTTATTGGAATAGTTTCAACTGTTATATTATTACAAGTTATTGGTAAAATGAATTTTGGTAATGCTCAGATAGTAATAGCTTTAAGGGCACTATTAATAAGTTTTGTACCAGTAAGTGCAAGTCTATGCTTTTTAAATTTAGCCTATATAGTTTTAGGTAAAGATTTTTTGGTAGTTATTACTTATATAATATATTTTTCTCTAAATCAAATTTTAGAATTTATACAAATGATTTTATATAAGTTTCCCACAGGATTTATAGATTTAATAAAAGATTACACACCATCAGCATTATATTCTGATGTTATCGGGTATTTAAGTAGTGTTGAATTTGGTAGAGGTTTACCTATATCAACAGGTGTATATAAAGATATATTATTATTAGCTATTTATATTATAATTTTTACAGGACTTTCTTATTTTTTTATTAAGAAAAAGGGACT
>NZ_AEAA01000108.1:0-1243 GCF_000179335.1 Peptoniphilus sp. oral taxon 836 str. F0141 | reverse complement strand
GTAATGACAACAACATACCTATCACAAGACACAGTTCTAAGTGAAGTTAATCAAGAATTTTCATCAATGGAATATGACCTACAATCACAAATCGAAAGTGTAAAAACAAGTCATCCTGGATATGACGAATATATCATAAACAAAGAAGGAGAAATTGGTCATAATACCCACGAACTTTTATCCTATATAACTTCAAGATGTGGAGAAGTAAAATCAGCGTCTGAAGTAAAAGGAATTTTAAAAGAACTTTTCGATAAGATGTATAAGCTTGATTTTAAAGAAGAGATTGAGATTAGAACAAGAACAGTAGCAAGAACTAGATATGATAGTCGTGGTAATCCTTATACTAGCTATGAAAAAGAAGAGTACGAATATAAAAAGTTAATTGTAACTTTAAAGAAAAAAGAAATGGATGAAGTTGTTAGGGAAATATTTAAGGATTATCCAGACAATGTAGTTCATTATGAAGCTCTTCTTGAAGCTAAGGGAAATATGGGAGATGTTTTTGGATCAGGTAACGGTGACTTAGGAGAAATAGTAGACAATCCAAACTTTGGAAATCCTGGGCTTGCTTTTGATTCAGCTACTGCCAAGGCTCTTTTTAATGAAGCAGAAAAACATATAGGCAAAAGATATGTGTTTGGAGCAAGTGGACCATCTAACTTTGACTGTTCAGGTTTTGTATGTTGGTCATTCACAAAGTCTGGTGTAAAGAGTATGCCAAGAACAACTGCATGGAGAATATACAAAGACTATTGTAATCCAGTAAGTCCAAGTGAAGCTCAACCTGGAGATATTATATTTTTCCACTCAACATATAACAGTGGAACACCAATATCTCACGTAGGAATATACGCAGGTAACGGAATGATGATTCACGCAGGAGATCCAATTCAATACACATCAATAAATTCAAAATATTGGAAATCACACTTTTATGGTTTTGGAAGACCAAGATAGAAGGGAGATATTATGTGAACAGAAAACTTATAAGTATTAGGAATAAAAAGAAAAAAATAGAAGAGAAATTGAAAGATTTAAATGCAAAATACAAGGAAATTTGCGATGAAGAAATACAAGTTGAAAATGAAGAAATCATTGTAACTCTTAGGAGAAACAATATTAGCTTGGAAGAATTAATGGAGAAAATCAATGATAGAAAAAGAGAAGAAAAATTAAAAGAAAAGGAGAACATTCATAATGAAGAAATTTAATACGAACAGACTAAGAGCCTTTTTATGGC
>NZ_AEAA01000109.1:0-1444 GCF_000179335.1 Peptoniphilus sp. oral taxon 836 str. F0141 | reverse complement strand
CAGATATAAAGTCTATAAATGAAGATAAGTTTAAAGGTATAAAACTTATAAAGATAGGGCATATATCTCAAGTAATTGTAAAAAATTTTTTCATGAGGTAAAAGACTTAAGAAATAAAATTTCTTGAGTCTTTTTTAATAAAGCTTGAAAGGGAAAATAATATTTATAAATTTTTTTGTTAATTGATTTTATAATCAATTTGATCTGTTATTTTATTAAGCAATAATCAAAAATTTTATTTTAATAAATACCAATAAAATAAGTTTTTATTTAAAGTTTTAAAAATAACGGCTATTTTATAATGTTTTCAAGTGGGACTCATTAAATATTAATAAGTTATTAATAAGTTTGTCACAATAAATATTTTAAAAAACTAAGCAAAAGATTAAATATTATATAGTTTTACTATATTAATTTATGTAAAAATTTGATATAGTATTAAGGAGGGGGTGAGATTATGAAGAATATTTCAACAAAAAAATTAACTATTATTGCAATGTTTATTGCTTTAACAACTGTTGCGACTATGGCAATTCAAATACCAATTCCTGCAACAAAAGGATATGTAAATGTTGGGGATACAATTGTTATAGCTTGCGCATTACTTATGGGTAGAACAGCGGGAGGAATTGTAGGTGGAATAGGTTCAGCACTTGCTGATTTAATTTCTGGTTATGGTTATTATGCTCCTATTACCTTAGTTGTGAAAGGACTGGAAGGATACATAGCAGGACTTCTTAAGGAAAAAACATCACTAAGTTTTATTATCTGTGGTTTAGCAGGTGGTATAGTAATGGCAATTGGATATCTACTAGCAGAAGGATTAATACTTTATAATTTTCCAACAGCAATTGCAAGTTTTATGCCTAATTTATTACAAGGTATTGGTGGTGCAGTTCTTGCTGATATTGTTTATCCAATTTTGAAAAAAGCGATATTTAATCAATTAGATTTTAATTAAAGCTAATAGAATAAAATATTGTGGTTGTAATATAGAGTTAAACCTTATACCGGAGTTTCTAGGATGATACTCTGGTATTTTTTTATTTATTTTTTATCAGTAACATATTTTTAGGTCAAATCATCTGTTAGCATATTTTTTTGCAAAAAAATAGCTGGTTTATACCAGCTATTAATTAGGTTAATCGATGTTTGTAATTAGATTCTTTTTACATTTGTTGTGAAATCAAATGCGTTTTCGTGTAAAGTTTCTATTGAATTAGGTACTTCAACTTCCATAATTCCATTTTTGTTGAAAGCAAACATATCAATTTTTTTGATATTTTTTGGAATTTTAATGCTTGTTAAATTATTCTTATAGAAAGCCGATGTTTCTATAACTTCAACAGTATCAGGTAAATTAATTTCCCCGATTTGGTTTAATGCGAAAGCAGATGGTCCAATGTAAACTAAGTTCTTTGGTAATTTAATATCAGTAATTTTA
>NZ_AEAA01000110.1:0-34059 GCF_000179335.1 Peptoniphilus sp. oral taxon 836 str. F0141 | reverse complement strand
AAATAAAAAAATTATACAAAAGTAAATAAAAAGAAAATTAGAAGATTGTTAATGAATTTTATAATTTTATTTTTATTAATATTTTTCTAACAAAAAAGGCTATAAGTTTTCTTATAGTCTTTTTTCGGCTTATTTTTTTTAAGCCAATTTATATTATTAAGAGGTTAAATTATTTTTGATTTTATTTAATTAATTCAATAGCTTTTTGTGGTAGGTAAACTTTATTACTTGTGTTTATTGCAAGTCCACCAATAGTAACTTTTTTACCATTTAACTTAGCGTAGTTTTTGTTCATGGGTATAATTAATACATTGTCGTCTTTTGTAACTTTAAGTTCATAGTTATCTTCAGAAGCTTTGCTATATTCAACTTTTGCACCTTTTTTAATAAAAGCTTCTCTTGCACAAACGTATAATTCATTAGTTAATTTGTTAAGGTCTATGTCTAAAACATCTGCCATATATAAACCAATTTGATTATTAAATATAGTTCCTTCGAGAGTTTTTAAATTATCTCCATTAGTTAAGCAGTGTAGGGCAATATCACCACCAACATGACCTCTTGTTGTCCAGCCTATATATGACCTATCGGAAACAACTTTTCCAACAGCAGTTTGTAAATCTTTTTTATCAGCAGTTTTAATTAAATTTTCTTCTTCAGCTGTTAAATCATTAATCGCGTAAGCTTCTTTCATAATATCTTTTATATTTGTTCTGTTATCATCAAGTTTTTCGGCAACTTTTTGACCAGTCATTTTTGCATTAGCAACCAAGTTTGTGAATTTATCAAGCTCTGTTTTATCATATCCACTATTAATTCCTGTTGAGCCAAAAGTCATCCCACCTGTTCCGTGGTCTGCAGCAACTATTAGAACGGAATTAGGGGTTTTCTTAACAAATTCTTTTGCAACAGCTACAGCTTTATCAAAAGCTATGGCATCTGTAATTGTTGCAACTGGATCATTTGCGTGAGCGCCCCAGTCAATTTCTGAACCTTCAACCATTAAGAAAAATCCTTTATCATTTTTTGATAGAGTATTTATTGCTTTTGTAGTCATTTCAGCTAATGAAGGTTCTACAGATGGATCTCTATCAATATCATACTTCATTGATTTTTCAGCGAACATTCCCCAAATTTTATTTGAAGTTGTCTTATCCATTTCAGCTTTTGTTGTGAAATAATCGTAACCTAAAGATTTAATTTCATTTATTAAATCTTCCTTATCTTTTCTCTTGCTTGCATCTAAATATTGACTGCCAGCCCCCAAAACCACATCCATATCTTGGTAAACTTGTTGCTCACCTAAAATTTCATATTCATTTCTGTTTGGATAGTGAGAGCAAAATGCAGCTGGAGTTGCGTGTTGGATGTTAGAAGTTGAAACAATTCCTGTTGACCTTCCTGATCTTTTAGCACCTTCAAGAACTGTTGCAAGTGGCATTTTTGCTTTGTTTTTGTCAAAATCATAAAATCCAGGCATTCCATCTTTTGTAGGATAGCAAGAAATAAATGGCGTTTCTGTTTTTGAACCTGTTGCCATTGCTGTTGCAGCTGGAGCTGAGTCAGCAATTGGTGTATTTGAATTGTTGACTCTAACAAGTCCTTTAACCATATCATCTAAAACTAATTTCTTTTCAGCTGTTGTCCATCTTGTAGCTGTTTCAATTTCAATTGAATAGCCATCAGGAATCATCATAATAACATTTTTTGCACTGCCGTATTCATTATTATTTTCTGCAAAGATAAATGAAGGCAATAAAGTTGATACAGCAAAGATTGTTGCACAGATTTTTTTAAAATTTCTCATGTAGTTTCTCCTTCTCTAAATAATATCTTTGATTCAATATAAGATATAAATGTAAAATCTTTATTTAAAGTATGTAAATAATTAAAAATTTTAAAAAATTAATGTTATTTGTCCTATTTTACTATAAAATATATTTAGAGGTGATATTATGGAACAATCTAATAAGAAAGATAAATTAATACCTAAGATTGAAACAAATTTAAGGAAAAGACAAGTTTTAATTCCCGAAGTCATTTACAGAGCTAGTGGCATAAACTTTATGGGCAAAAGGGTAAAATCTCTTTTATTTTCTAATGATTTACCAATTATTTGTAATACCAATGCTCAAGCAATAATGGCTGTTTATCCTTTTACACCTGAGCTTAAAATTATTAATGCTATTTGTGAGGTTGCATCTGTACCTGTTTTTGTTGGTATAGGTGGGGCTGTCACAAATGGATATCGTTCTTTAAATATTGGTATGCAAGCAGAACTTTTGGGAGCAAAAGGGGTTGTAGTTAATGCCCCAATGGCTAATGAAACTATAAAGAAAATAAGTGAAGTTTTAGATGTGCCTGTTATAGCAACAGTATTATCTTTAAAAGATGATATTGAAGGAAAGGTAAAAGCAGGAGCTAGAATATTAAATGTTGCTGGAGGAAAAAGAACACCAGAACTTATTGAACTATGTAGAAAAATTGTTGGAGAAGAATATCCTATTATTGCTACTGGCGGTCATACTGATGAACATATTTTAGAAACTATTGAGGCTGGTGCTAATGCTATAACATATACACCACAATCTTCTTCAGAAATTTTTTCTGAAGTTATGAATGGATATAGAGAAAAAATGAGAGATAAAAATTAAAGTTTTAATTATATATTTTTTGGGTAATATCTTAATGTAAAAATTTAAATGGGTAATTGAAGGGGGAGTAAAATGGTATTTAAATTAGAAGATTTAAAATATGATTATAATGCACTTGAAGAAACAATTGATGAAGAAACTATGAGAATTCATCACGACAGACACCATAAAACTTATGTTGACAATTTAAATAAGGCTGTTAATGGAACAAATCTTGATAAAGAATCTTTAGATGATCTTGAAGAAATCTTGAGAAATCTTGATGAAATTCCTGAAAATATCAAAACTGCTGTTATTAACAACGGTGGAGGACATTATAATCATAGTCTATTTTGGGAAACAATGACACCAGGTGGCTCAAAAGAACCTGTTGGAAATTTAAAAAAAGCAATAGAAGAAGCTTACGGTTCATTTGAAAAATTTAAAGAAGAATTTGAAGCTAAGGGAGCTGGAAGATTTGGTTCAGGTTGGGTAAATTTAGTAGCTAAAAATGGAAAAGTTGAAATTATGACAAACCCTAACCAAGATTCACCAGTATCTTTTGGATACAGTTTGATTATCGGTAATGATGTATGGGAACATGCTTATTATTTGAGATATCAAAATAAGAGAGCCGATTATCTAAAAGCTTGGTGGAATGTTGTTAACTGGGATATTGCAGAAGAAAGATTTAACAAAGCTAAATAATTTATTAAATTTTTGGGAGCTTAGGCTCCCTTTTTTATATGTAGATTTAAGGGGCATAATTAACAAAATAGTTGAAATATTTTATTAATTACACTACAATAGTACTTATTACAAAGGAGAATAAAGATGAATTACGGAATTTTAACTATTTTACCACCAATTATTGCTATTATTTTAGCACTACTTACTAAAGAAGTAATTACTTCATTGTTATTGGGTATATTAGCCGGTGGTCTAATTTTTACGGGCGGTAATTTTATTGCTGCTATTGAAGAAGTATTTACCCTTATGTCACAAAAATTAGGAGATAATTCTCTTATGATTATGTTTCTTGCTCTTTTAGGGTCTTTAGTCATGGTTATGAACATGGCTGGCGGTTCTTTTGCCTATGGCAAGTGGGCAAGCAAGAAAATAAAAAGTAAAACTTCTGCAAAACTTGCTTCAGTTATTTTGGGGATTTTAATTTTTATTGATGACTATTTCAACTGTTTAACAGTGGGTGCTGTTATGAAACCAATTATTGATGAAAATAAAGTTTCCAGAGCAAAATTAGCACAAATAATAGATTCTACAGCAGCCCCTATTTGTATTATGGCACCTATATCATCATGGGCGGCTTCTGTTGTTGCAATTATTGGAGAAGCTGGTATTGAAAATCCTATGAAAGTTTTTTTAAGTACAATTCCTTTAAATGCTTATGCGATTTTAACAATTTTTTCTATTGTATATTTTTGCTTTTCTAAAAATGAAATTGGTGTCATGCAAAAGTATGAAATAAAAGATACATCTAAAATAATTGAGAAGGAAGATGTAGGCTATGTACATTCAAAAGATGGCAAGGTTTATGATTTGGTTTTGCCAATTTTGTGTCTTATTTCTATTACTTTAATTATGATGCTAAAAACTGGTGGATTTTTTCAAGGTAAATCAGCACCTGCTGCTTTTGGAAATGCTAATGTAAATTTATCTTTGGTGGTAGGGTCTGTTAGTGGATTATTCCTCGCGTTTATAATGTATATTCCGAGAAAACTTCTAAGCTTTAATCAATTTATGTCAGGCATTGTAGAAGGTATGAAGTCTATGATTTCAGCTATTGTTATTTTAACATTAGCATGGACAATTGGAGGAATTACTTCAAGTGACTATCTAAATACAGGTGGTTTTATAGCTTCTAAAATTTCTGATTCACAAGTGCCCATGTGGATACTTCCTGCTATAATTTTTATAGTGGCAGCATTCTTATCTTTCTCCACAGGCACAGCTTGGGGTACTTTTGGTATTTTGGTTCCTATAATTGTACCTATTTTAATTGAAACTGATGCTATGGATTATTTAGTAATAATTTTGGCTGCAATTTTTTCAGGTTCAGTTTTTGGTGACCACTGCTCACCGATTTCTGATACCACTATTCTTTCATCGGCTGGAGCTGGGTGCGATCATATAGCCCATGTTTCTTCGCAACTACCTTATGCTATAATATGCGGAATTTCGTCTATCTTTGGATTTTTAGTTGCTGGAATTACAGACATAGGTTATACTGCTGTTCCTGTAGGAATTGTCATGTTATTGATAATAGTATTTTTCTACAAGAAAAAGACAATAAAAAAATATGGACAAATTGAAGGCTAATCAAAAATATTAAGATGACTTTTTCATCTTAATATTTTTTTGCATAAAATTAAAGAAAAAGATATACTTTTATTGAAGAAAAAAATATTCTAAAAGGCTCATCTATGTGAGATTAGATTGAGGGAGTTTTTATCAAATAAATTTACAAGGAGGAGCTTATGTCTTTAAATATAAAATTAGAAAATTTAGTAAATATGGATGTTGATGCGATAGTTAATGCTGCAAATAAAGAGCTTTTGCCAGGTGGAGGTGTATGTGGTGCAATATTTCAAGGTGCTAAATCTAAAAGTCTTGAAATGGATTGTAAGAAACTAGGACCCATTAAAACTGGACAAGCTGTAATAACAAGTGCATATAATCTTCCCAGTAAGTACATAATTCATGCAGTGGGACCTATTTACAGAGATGGATTGAGTGGAGAAGAAGAATTTTTAAGAAATGCTTATATTAATTCTTTGAAACTTGCAAAAAAACATTCTATAAAATCTATAGCTTTCCCTTTGATTTCAGCAGGTATTTACGGCTACCCTCTTAAAGAAGCTTGCAAAATTGCTGTTGATACTATAAGAGAATTTTTAAAAAAAGAAGATATGGATGTAACAATAGCAGTTTTGGATCCAAATATTTATGATATTTTAACAAAGCTATGAATATAAAAAAAAGTAATTTTCAAATAATTTTGCCTATAGTTGGTAGAGATGATGCTGAGATTTTAAAAGATTGTCATAATCTCAGCAAATTAAAGGTAAATACAATAGAATGGCGTGCAGATTGTTATAATAATTATAAGGATATCAATAGAACCATTGAAATATCCAAAAGAATTAAAGAAATTTTATCAGATAAAGATTTAATTTTCACATTAAGGTCTAAGGGGCAAGGGGGAAATGGAATTTTCAAGCAAAGTTTTCAAGAAATTCTTATAAAAAATCTACTAGATAATGATATTTTTTCTATTTATGATATTGAATTTAATAGTAGTAAAGACTTCTTAAAAGATATGAATACTTTAATTAGAGATTACAATAAGTTAAGTCTTCTTTCTTTACATAATTTTGAAAATACTCCAGATTTTATGAATATTATAAACACTTTAGAAGATATGGATAAGCTAAATTTTAATATTATAAAATATATAACTTGGTCTAATTCCTATGAGGATTCGCTAAGAATACTAAATGCTACTGATGAATTTAGAAAGAAAACGGATAAGAGATTAATAATTATGGCAATGGGAGATTTTGGAAAGATGACAAGAATTTTATCACCACTTTTTGGATCTTTTTATACCTTTTCTTATTATTCTAAAAATTCAGCAAAAGGGCAAATTTCTTATGAAAATATGCTAAAAATTTATGAGGAAATTCTATGAAGGTTAAAATAAAACCGGGAAAACTTGAGGGAGATATTGATGCAATATCTTCAAAGAGCCAAGGACATAGGGATTTAATTCTTGGAGCTTTGTGTGAGGAAAAGACAGAAATTTTTTTAAATAATTTTTCTGATGATATATTAGTAACAGTAAAAGCTTTGGAAAATCTAGGCTTTGTTATAGAAAGAAAAGAAAATTCATTTTTAATTAAAGACAGGGCCGATGTTAAAAATCCTCAAATAGATTTTAAGGATTCTGGCTCATCATTAAGGTTTTTATTGGCAATAGGAAATTTTTATGGAGAAAATGTAAAATATATAGGCTCAGAAAGTCTTTCTAAAAGACCCCTTAAAGAACTAATTGAAGAGCTTGAAAAGAATAATTTTTCATTCAGTCAAAATCATCTTCCCCTAGAAGCAAGAGGATATTTTAAGGGTGGGAAATTTACCTTCAGAGGAGATATTTCCAGCCAATATATATCAGGAATTTTACTTGCTGCAAGTAAATCTCCCTTTGAAAGTCAAATTATTTTAAAATCAAATTTAGAGTCTAAACCTTATGTTGATTTAACTATAAATGAATTAAAAAAATTTTGTATAGATGTGAAAAAAATGGAAAACTCTTACAAAATAAAGGGAGGAAATCTCAAATCTCCTGGTAAATTATATGTAGAAGGAGATTGGTCTAATGCGTCAGTTTTTATTGGAGCAAATCTACTTGGATCAAAGGTAAAGATTAGGGGCTTAAATATTGATAGTCTTCAAGGTGACAAGGAAATTTTGACTATAGCAAAAAAGTTCGGCTCAAAAATTTTTACAGAAGATAATATCTTGGAAAATTCAAAAGCTGATATAAGGTCAATGGAAATTGATATAAAAAATATACCTGATTTAGCACCAGTTCTGTGCGTAATACTTGCAGCAAGTACTGAGAAATCAAGACTAATAAATGCAAAGAGGTTGAGATTTAAAGAAAGCGACAGACTTTTTTCCCTTTGTAAAATGATTAATGATTTAGGTGCTTATGGGAAAATAGTAGGAGATTCATTAGAAATTACAGGAAAAATTAAAGGTGGTCATGTAAATTCCTTTAATGACCACAGGATTGTTATGGCAGCTTGTCTAGCATCTACTTTTGCTAAGGAAGAAATTATAATAGATGGTGCGCAAGCTGTTGAAAAATCTTATAAGAATTTTTTTGAAGATTTTAAAAAATTAGGAGGTAATTTTGTCTGTTATAGGTAAAAATCTCAAATTCACCATTTTTGGCGAAAGTCATGGGAAATGTATCGGTGGAGTTTTAGATAATATTAAGCCGGGACTTCTAATAAATCTAGAAGATTTGGAAAGCTTTATGGATAGGAGAAGGGCCAAGGGAGAATTTAAAAGTAAAAGGCACGAATCAGATAAGGTTATATTTCTGTCTGGATTTTCTGAAAATAAAACTATGGGCACACCTCTTGCTTTTATTATAGAAAATAAAAATCAAAACTCTTCAGATTATGATAATTTAATAAATACTCCAAGACCTTCTCATGCAGATTTTGTGGCAAATATTAAATATAAAGGACATGCAGATTTAAGGGGTGGGGGTCATTTTTCAGGTAGACTAACAGCTCCTATTTGTGTTGGTGGATTTTTTTCATTACAAGAATTAAAAGAAGATTATGGTGTGGAAATTTATTCACATTTATCAAGTGTTGGAAATATTTGTGATATATCTTATAGAGATATTTCTACTTGTGATTTTAAAAATTTAATGAAAAAAGATATTCCTATGGCTGATGATAAAAAAATTGAACAAGTGAAAATTTTCTTGCAAAGATTAATGAGTCAAGAAGATTCAATAGGATCTACAGTTACTTGTGTAGTTAAGGGACTTAAAGCTGGATATGGTTCAAATCTTTTTGATAACGCAAGAGCTAAAATAAGTTCTTATATTTTTTCTATCCCAGGAACTTGCGGCATGGAATTTGGCAGTGGTTTTGATGCAAGTATCAGTAAGGCTTCTGAAAACAATGATAGTTTTTATTATGATGACGGGCAAATAAAGACAAAAACCAATAATTGCGGTGGTATTCAAGGTGGAATCACAAATGGTATGGATATTGTTTTTAAAATACATTTTAAAGCACCGGCAAGTATAGGAAAGAAGCAAAAAACTGTTAATTTAATAAGTAAAAAAAATGAAGAGATAGTTATAAAGGGAAGGCACGATCCATGTATTGGATTGAGGGCTTTGCCAGTTGTAGAGTCCATGGCTGGACTTTGTGTATTGGATTTGATAAAAAGTGAAAGAATTTAGAGAAAAAATAGATTTAATAGATGAAAAAATCTTAGATCTTTTAATAGAAAGATTTGATTTGTCAATAAAAATTGGCTCATATAAAAAAATTAATAAGTTAGAAATTGAAAATTTAAAAAGAGAAGATGAGATAGCAAAATCTTTTCCCAATTTATATAAAAAAAATATTGAAAATATTTATAGGGAAATATTTAAAAATTCTAAGCATATGCAAGAAAAACTTTTTGCTTATTTGGATAAAAATATAGTCTTGATAGGGATGCCAGGTTGTGGCAAAACAACTCTAGGAGAAATTTTATCAAAAAAATTAAAAAGAGATTTTTTTGACACTGACAAGGAATTTGAAAATTTATATGGAAGTCCTGAAGAATTTATAATAAGAGAAGGTCTTAGTAAATTTAGGGATATTGAAAGCGAAATTTTAAGAAAATTTTCAAAAAATAAATATGGAGTAATTTCTACAGGTGGAGGTATAGTTGAAAGAAAGGAAAATCTAGAAATTCTAAAAGATAATTCTTTTGTTTATTATATAGATAGGGATACAGATAAGCTAACTTTAAGTGGAATTCAGCCATCCTATAAAAAAGACTTATATAAGCTCAGAGAAAAAAGAGAGAATTTATATAGGGAGTTTTCTGATGAAATTATAAAAAATAACACTGATCCTCAAGAAGCTGTTGGAAAACTTATAGAAAGTTTTAATAATGATATACTTGTAAAGGCAAGAGCAGGGGTGTTATGATAGTAAAGGTGAACTTATGAAAAAATTTATTATATTAATTATATTTATTTTATTATTTACTTCTTGCTCTAAAAAAGATTTAGCGCCTTCACAAGAAAAAGAGGTTGCTAGTATTGAAAAGTATGAGTTAACTTTTTATGATACTTTTGATACTGTAATAAGTGCAGTTATTTATTCTGATGATGAAAAAAAAGCAAATGAAGATTTGAATTATCTAGCTAAGAGATTTAGGGAATTAAATGCTCTTTTTGACAGATACAAATCTTATGATGGGGTAATTAATGTAAAAACTATAAATGATAATGCTGGCAAAAAACCAGTTAAGGTAGATGATACTCTATTTAATCTTATTAAAACATCAAAAGAAGATTACATTAAAATTTCTTCAAAAAATAATATTGCCATGGGTCCAATTATTGATGTATGGAAAGCTTATAGCGATAAATATATAGAAGGAAAAACCAAGGAAGAAGTTAAAAAATTGATGGGTAATTATCTTCCAGACCAAAAATATTTGGAAACTTTAAGAAAATATACCGATATTAATAAAATTATATTAGATGAAAATAACAATACGGTTTATCTTGAAGATCCTCATATGTCCCTTGATTTAGGCTCAGTAGCCAAAGGATATGCTACAGAAATTGTTGGGGAAGAATTGAGAACAAGAGGGGTAAAATCTGCCCTTATATCAGCTGGCGGAAATGTAAAGTTAATAGGAAAACCACTTGACGGAAGAGAAAAATTTTCTATAGGCATTCAAAATCCTGATCTAAATGATGAAAATCAAGTGTTTGCTGCCCTTGAAGCTACTGATATTTCAATTGTAACTAGCGGTGATTACCAAAGATTTTTTGATTTAGATGGCAAAAGATACCCTCACATAATAGATCCCGAAACTTTAAGACCAAGCGATAATTTAAAATCTACTACAGTTATTTTAAAAGATTCCGGCTTGTGCGATTTTATATCAACTGCAGCATTTTTATCTGATGAAAAAGATATTAGTAAACTTGCAGAAAAAACAGACAGTAAAATTATATGGATTGATAATCAGATGAATATTAAATATACACCTGGTGCAGAAAAATATATAGTTAAAGGTGATTAAATGAGAAATAATACTAGAGGGCTTATTATTCATATTTTTGTAGGTATAATAATATTTTTTATAGCCTATATAATTAACTTATCAAAAATTGTCAGCTCAATAGTATATGGCAACATAATTTTTAGACTAATAATTTGCCTTATACCAATTATTTTATATTATAATTTTTCCAAGATTATGACCAAAAAAAGAACACCAAAACTTGACTACCTAAATGGTAATTTAATAATTTTATTAGCAATAATTTTATTCGTACCTGCATTTTTAGCAAGTGGCTTTGATATTTTCAAGGAAAGTGTTGCATCAAATGCTTTTAAATTTCCTTTTGAAATATTTTTAACACCGCAAATATATGTGATTAAAGTTTTAAATATACCTTATAATTTATTAACTGTAGCCATAGCTACTCTTGCTCCCACATTTATTTATGGGTTAAGCATAAGAATTTCTAGGGAAAAGATAAGTAAAAGACAAAGATACATGAGAAATACGAGAAAAAGGTATGAAAGATAAATTAAAATATATCTTTTTAACAATTCTTATTTTACTTTTTCTATATTTTTATAAGAGTACAAGTTCAAGCTTTTATAAGGTCTATATTACTAAGGTCATTGATGGTGACACTATAAGAGCCACAAGTTCATATGATTCGAATTTTAAAGTAAGATTAATAGGCATAAATGCACCTGAAAAGGGCAAAGAAAAGTATTGGAAAGAATCTAAATCATATGCACAAAAACTTATGGAAAATAAATACTGCTATTTGGAGAAAGACACTTCCGATAAGGATAAATATGGCAGATATTTGAGATACGTTTGGCTAAAGAAACCTAAAAAGAAAAATTTTAAAAATATAGAGGAACTTAATGTGTCGGCAATAATGTTAAAAAAAGGTTTGGCAAGAACTTATACTTTTGAACCAGACACATTGTATTTAAAGGAATTTAAAAAAATTGAGAAGAAGGCAAAAAAATTTAAAAGAGGTTTTTGGATATACAAAAAGCCTGTAACAAGAGGAAATAAGAGGTGAAATATGTATAAATATAATATGGAAGAATTATTTGAAATGTCTGTAAAAAAATTAGAAGAAATTGGAGTTAGTTTAGATGATATTGCAGAAATTGTTTTAATGCTACAAAAGGAGTATCTGCCTAGCTTGACACATGAATACGCTCTTGAAAATCTTAAAATGGTTTTGCACAAAAGAGAAGTTATTCATGCAGTTTTAACAGGTCTTGCAATAGATAAAATGGCAACAGAAAAATTACTGCCAGAACCAATTCAATCAATAATTTCTGTAGATGAAGGACTTTATGGAATTGATGAAGTGTTGCCACTTGGCATTGTAAATTGTTACGGATCAATTGGCTTTACTAATTTTGGATATTTAGATAAGAAAAAAATTGGCATAATAAAATATCTTGATGAAATGAAATCTAAGGACATAGTAACCACCTTTGCAGATGATATTGTAGCTGCACTTGCTGCAGCTACAGCTTCAAGAATTGCACATAAAAATATTTACGATGGCAAATAAATAATAAAAAATTAATTTTTTATGTCAATAAGATGAAGGTAATTTTGTTCTACTATTAATATTTTGCCATATATTTTAACTTGATAAATTTTCTTAATCTAATAGGCAGGACTTCTAAGTTTTGATTTATTGGGATTTGAGAAAATTTTTTTCTTATTATAAAAAATATTAAAAATATTATTATTTATAATAATAAATTTTATATGGAAAAATTTTAAAAGAAAATTTTAAAATCTATATATTTTAAGGTTAAAATATGTTATCCTATCAATAAGAAAGGAGATTGTCATGAAAGTAACAATATGTATGTGTTCTAAATGCACACTAATGGGTGCAAACGCAATATTTGATGCAGTCGAGTACTTACACGAAAGTTTATGCGCACCGGGTTCTGAATTTTGTAATGCTCAAAACTTAGAATTTGAAGCTTCCGATTCTCTCGGAATATGCAAAGAAAATACTGATTCTGAAATTTCGCCTGTTGTAGCCATAGATGATACCATATACACCAATGCGACTGCCCAAGAAATAAGCGAGATTATTGTAAATAAATTAAAAATTTAACTTGAGGGGGGAAAAAAGACAATGAAAGAGATTTACGGTCCAATAGTGGATATACGTAGGAGGGTATATGCTGAGGTCGCAAGAATTGCCTTTGGTGATTATGATATGTCTGAACTCGAAGATTCTTCTTACAGAATTGTTCCAGGTGAAGTAGGAAGAGATAGGGGAGATATATTTAGAGAAAGAGCTATAGCAGAAGAAATGGTTAGACTGGCCATGGGTATGGATATCCGTCAAATTGGGGAATATAAAAAAGTAACTGATGGATTTGACCAAGTTGATATTGATACAAATGCTTATACAAAACCTTTAATAAATGTAATCAAATTTGCTTGCGAAGCTTGTCCTACTAAATCATATTTTGTAACTAACAATTGTAGAAAATGTATTGCACATCCATGTATTAATGTATGCCCTGTAAATGCAATATCAATGGGTAAGGATTCTACAATTATTGATAAAGAAAAATGTATAAGATGTGGAAGATGTCATGAAGCTTGTCCATATAATGCTATAGTCATGTATGATAGACCTTGTGCCGCTGTTTGTGGAGTTAAGGCTATAGGTTCTGATGATTTTGATAGAGCAGATATCGACCAAGATAAGTGTGTTGCTTGTGGAAGATGTATTGCAACTTGTCCTTTTGGAGCAATATCTGACAAGACACAAATTTTCCAATTAATTAAGGCTATTAAATCAGGCAAAAGAATTTATGGAGCAATAGCACCGTCATATATAGGACAATTTGGTCCAAAGGCTAAGCCTATGCAAATTCTTGAAGGGATAAAACAACTTGGTTTTAAAGATGTAATTGAAGTTGCATTAGGTGCTGATATTACAACACTTCATGAAGCAAAAGAATATTTGGAAAGAGTTCCTGGCGAAATTCCATTTATGGGAACATCGTGCTGTTATTCGTGGTCATTGATGATTAAAAAGAATTTCCCACAAATTTATGAACAAGTTTCCGACTCAGGCTCACCAATGAGATATACTGCAAATTATATCAAGAAAATTGACCCAGAAGCAGTAGTTGTATTTATTGGTCCTTGTACTTCAAAAAAACTTGAAGCTCTAGATACAAAAGTTAAGAGTGATGTTGATTTTGTTGTAACATTTGAAGAAGTTATGGGAATGCTCGCAGCAAAAGATATTGATGTTTCTTCCATTGAAGTTGAAAATGAAGAAGAAGAATCATCTGCACTAGGTCGTGGATATCCTATAGCAGGTGGTGTAGCCCAATCTGTTAAAGTTACTGCTGAAATTTTGGATCCAGAAAAGGAAATCAATATACAAGGGGCAAATAGTCTTGATGAATGTATAAAGATGCTTAAAATTGCCAAAGCAGGAAAATTAAACGGCTATCTTTTGGAAGGAATGGCTTGTCCTGGAGGATGTATTGCCGGAGTTGGTACTATTGCAGCCTTAGGAAAAGTTAAAAGATCTGTTGAAAAATATATGAAGGAAGCTCAGTTTAAGACTCCTCTTGAAAATACAAAAATCGAAAGCGAAAAAACAAAAATAATAGAGGAAAAATAAATTTTATAAATCTTATTACAGAAATTTATTTTTCTATATAAAATAAAAACTAAATAAATTAATTTTTAAATAGCACTTATATGTTATTTTAAGCCTGTGGTTTAGAAATAACATATAGTGCTATTTTTTGTATATAATAATTCTCTTAAAAAGCTTTTAAATGTGAGATTTGCGTTTTTTTATAAATAATATGTCGAAAGATTACAAATAAAATGTAATTATTGATAGCGATTATTAATTATGATAAAATGATAACGATTTTGCTAAATAAAGGAGGTATTCATGAAAAAATTAAATAAAATATTAGCAATTATTCTATTTACTGCTATTCTTTTTACGGATTTTATTCCAGTTCTTGCAATCAGCAAAAGTTCTGAGGATATAAGTAAAAAGCTAAGCGAAAATTTAATAAGATCAAAAAATGATGAATTTTTTGATGTAATAGTTAAATTAAAGAAGGAAGTAAATTCCCAAAGAATTAAAAATGATGTTAAAAATGCGAATGCAGAAAAATCTAAAGAGGAGTTACAAAAAGAAATAAGAAAAGAAATTGTAAATGAATCTAAAGAACTTGCAAAAAGCACTCAAGCATCTATTTTAGAGATTTTAAAAAATGAAAAGAACAAGGGAAATGTAAAGTCTTATGAATCATTTTTTATAATCAATTGTGTAAATCTTGTAGCGAGAAAATCTGTAATAGTGGAGCTTGCAAAAAGAGATGATGTAGAAAAAATTATTGAAAATAAGGTCATTAAAGTAGAAAAGCCGGAAAAAAATGAAAATATAATAATGTCCAGATCTGCAGATGATATTCATATTCCTTGGAATTTAAAGGCTATTAATGCAGTTAAGGCTCAGAGATATACAAAAGATTGTAAAAACGAAGTTGTTGTGGGAATTATTGATTCAGGAGTCGACTCTACTCACAGAGCAATAAGTAAAAATTACAGGGGAAATGATTCTTCTCTTGCGGCGTATTCATGGTATAACACTATTACTGGTAAGGATGGTTCACAAGAAAAACCCTATGATGACAGAGGACATGGAACTCATGTTTGCGGTACTATTTTAGGCTCAAAAGAAAATGCTTTGTTAGGGGTTGCACCAAAAGCAAAGTGGATTGGTGTAAAAGTTTTTGATCAAGATGGCGAAACAGATAATGTAAAACTATTAAAGGCTGGAGAATGGATTATGGCACCAAATGGTGATCCAACAAAGGCACCAAAAGTTGTAAATAATTCTTGGGGTGGAAATTCAAATGATGGATTTTTCCAAGAAATTGTTAAAAAATGGAGAGAGGCAGGAATCTTTCCTGTGTTTTCAGCTGGAAATGTTGGACCATTTAATGATGGTGGAGATGATTCAATTGGAACTCCAGGAGCATACCCTGAAAGTTATGCAGTTGGAGCAATAAGAAAAGATGAACATATTGCAAAGTTTTCTTTAAGAGGTAAGTCAAGTTATACAAATAAAATTAAGCCTGATATTGTTGCACCTGGAGTTAATATTTTATCTTGTATTCCTGGACAAAAATATACAATTTATACTGGAACTTCTATGGCAGCTCCACATGTAACAGGTGTTATTGCTCTTATGCTTCAAGTTAATCCAAATTTAACTGTAGACCAAATTGAAAATATATTAAATGAAACTGCCCTTCCATTAAAAGATGAATATTACACAACAACACCAAACAATGGTTATGGTTATGGAAAAGTTAATGCTGTTAGTGCTGTTCAACTTGCAATGGGTCAAGAAAAAGGAAAAGACATTAAAAAGGATAATATAGCAATATTATCAGGTAGACTTCTTGCTCATGGGCAAGACACACAAGCACCTGTAATTTCACACAATCCAATCAATAAAATTTTTACAACTTATAAAACAACATTTGATGTTGATGCCAAAGACAATACGGGAGTTAAATCTGTAAAACTTTTATTAGACTTAGGAAATGGTTATAAATCATACGATTTAGAACTAAAAAGAGGAAATAAAGTTGACGGCTATTATTCAACAAATATTCCTGTTGAAACTTTCAACGGTGTATCTGATGGAAAATATTACATTGAAGTAAGTGACATTAATGATAAAGTTACAAAAACTCCTGTCTATCCTTTTGAAGTTCAAAAAGGAATAGGGATTGGATATGTGAATGATTTTGAATCAGATATTTCTGGTTTTGATTTTGGCGGAGAGGCAAAACTTTTTAAATGGGGAAAGATTAAAAGCGACGAAGCGAATAATAAAGTTATTGGAATAGAACCTTACGATAAGATTAGGGGAAACTCTATTGCTGTTATGCCGCCAATTGATTTGACAGGTGAAAATAGAAAGGCCGCTTTAACTTTTAAACATTGGTATGATTTAGGTAATTCTGAAAATGCATTTTTTGATACTGCAGAGATTTGGATTGCACAAGCAAAAGAAGATAGCGACCCAGATACATTGCAATGGAAATTAAAAAGAACTTATAAAAATTCTTCAAAAGGATGGACTAATGAATATATTGACTTATCAGAATATTCTGGCAAAAAAATTTGCATTATGTTCGGCTTTAGACCAAATGGTGAATGGAAAAGCGAAGGTAAAGGCTGGTATATTGATGACTTAAAAGTTGAAGAAGTATCAAAAGAAGTTCCTGAAAAGCCTAGCAAGTCTTTAAATTTACGTAATAAAAAAGATGGTAGAATAGTTTATTCATTTTCGCCTATAAAAAATGATAAAGTTACAGCATATGAACTTTATAGGTCAAAATCAGAAAATTCAGGCTTTGAATGTATAAAAACTGTTTTAAATGGTGATAAAAAGAATGGTTTTGGAAAATATTCTATAGATTTATCGGATACACCCAAGCCCCAAAAAGGAACTTACTACTATTATGCAGTTGCCAAAATTGGGGACAATAAAAGTGAACCATCAGAAATAAAATCAGTTACTTTCACAGAAGGCAAAGAATTTAAGAGTTTTGATTTTGAAAATGGAGAAGAAGGTTGGACAAGTTCAATAAATGGCGATGAAAAAAGTCAATGGGAATTTGGAAACTTAAAATATGGAGATCAATATAGTACACAATACAAAAAACCTATCGAAAAACAATCTTTAGGCAAAAATGACGGTATGAATATGTGGGCAACTAATATGAATGATTATAGGAGTCCTAAAACAAAATATGCACTTGTTTCTCCAAGTATGGACCTTTCAAGTTTATCAGATGGAACTCTTTATTATCAAAACTGGTTTGGTTCTAGTGGAAAAAGATATAGCGATGATTATGATACCTATAACCAAGATATAGGAGAAATTTATTTTTCAAAAGATGCTGGCAAAACTTGGGAAAAATTTTACACACTTGATGAAAATAATCTTGAAAAAGTTGGAATAAGACATTCTTGGTTTACTAATAAAGTTGAAATTCCAAAAGATTATCTTGTGAAAGATTTTAAAGTTAAATTTTTACTTGACACAGGTAGTGATATGGGTTCATCAGCTCCGGAACAATCAGGCGGCTGGTATATTGATGATGTTACTATTAACTCAAAAAATTTAGAGGATAAAAATATAGTTATTGATAAAAATCCAGCTCCTTTTAAACTTACAAATCTTGAGAGACCAGCTAGTGAAAATAAATCAGTTTTACCACTTTCTGGAAAGATTACTATTAAAGAACGGATTCCACTATCAAATGTTATAGCAACTGTTCAAACAGAACCGGGAACAGGTGCATTTTCTATTAAACTTCCAGTTGGTGATTATATTATCGTTGGAAGTGCTGATGGATACAAAAATAGTGAGAATGATTATATAACATTAAAAAAAGATGGACTAAATAAGGATATATACCTTGAAAAAGCAGGAGGGGCTTCTGTTACTGTTAATCTTGAAGGTGAAAATTTTGAAAAATTTAAGGGATTAGGTAAAGTAACTCTTTATAAAAAAGGTGAAATTGCACCTATTGCTGAAAAAGAGGGTGTAAATGTTACATTTGAAAATTTATATCCAGGAGAGTATAAATTTGTTGTAAATAGTGATGGATATAAAAAAATAGAACAAGATTTCACATTAGATGACCATAGTAGACCTTTTAATGCAAGACTTCATGAAAAGATCTTTCCACAAAAAGAATCAAGTGTTGGTTATACAGATGTAACTCCTTTAGAACTTGCCGGAATGGATTTAAAAAACAGGGCTTTTGCCAATAAAATTACAAATGACAAGATTGCACAGATAAAGGAAATTTCATACTTCATCACCAAAACAAAAGATGTTGATTTAAAAGGAAGTAAATACAGAATTTCTATTTATGACAAAAATGATGATGATGAACTTCCAGGTAAAATTCTGTTCTCAAAAGATTTAACTTTTGAAAAAGAGGGATGGAATAAAATTGATGTTTCTAATGTTCAAGTTTGGGGAGATTATTATATAGCTTTTACAAAGCTTGATGGTAATCTTGCTCTAGGAATAGATAATAATAAAGAAAATACAATGTCCTATCAAATGTTTAATGATGCGTGGGATGAGCCAGATACAAAGGGAACTTATATGATTGGTGCAAAAGTAGAAGAGTATAGCGACAAGGAAAATAAAGAAAAATGCACTATTTCATTTGATAAAGGTGATGGAAATGGAAGCATGGCAGATGTAAAGGTAGAAAAAGGAAAAGAATATACTTTACCGGAATGCACATTCACAGCTCCAGAAGGCAAAGAATTTGAAGCTTGGGAAATTGAAGGCACAAAAAAACAAGCAAAAGAATCTATTGTTGTAAATAAAGACACAAAGATAAAGGCTCTATGGAAAGATAAATTGCCAGAAAATAAAGAAAAACTTGAACCAGTAATGCCATTTCCATTGATGGGTCAAACCAATGTAACAAATTTTGAACATTTTATCACTTATAAAAATGAAACTGAGTCTGATGAATATTTAAAATCTATTGAAAAAGTTATTGTAAAACATAAGGGAAAAACACAAGAAATTACAAATGCAAAAGGAATTGATTCAACAGATTTTATGGGGAATGCAAATAAAAAATTAGCTTTCCCATTTGAATCAAAGCTTGATAAAGATGACACGATTACAATTATTTCTAGCAAGTATAAAAATGTTCTTATAAAAATATTAAATGTTACAGACGTTGGCAATGACATTTATTATACACTTAGTGCAAATGTTGAAGGGCAAAAAATAGTGCGTATAATTCATTTTGATGCCAATGGTGGAACCAACAACATGAAAGATGTTGAGGTTGAAAATGGAACTATTTATTCATTGCCAGAATGCACAATAACTCCTCCAAAAGGATATGAATTTAAGGCTTGGGAATATTTGGGAGATGAAAGTGAAGTCGGTCATAAATATCAAATCAATAACGATGTGACTATTAAAGCTATATGGAAAAAAATAGCAACAAATAATATTACTATACACTATGATTCAAATGCCGGACAAGGTGAAATGCTAGATGAAAGTAAGCTTGAAAATGAAAAATTTATTATTCCGGAAAGCAAATTTACACCACCACAAGGCAAGGAATTTGATGCATGGGAAATAAATGGTCAAAGAAAATATCCTGGAGAAGAATTAGTTTTGAGTGAAAATATTACACTTAAAGCACTTTGGACACAAAAGCTTGAAAAGACAAAAGACCCCGTAGAACCAATCTTAACAGAAGTTAAGTCAGATGATCCCTCATATACAAAAGCAAATTGTAAACATTTTATTGGATACAAAAAAGAGGATAGGGCATATATTGATGCGATTAATCTTATAACAATAAAGCACGATGGTAAAATTATAAAAAAATATCTTCTTACAAAAGAGGATGGAAAATATGAAGTCCTAGATGGAACAGGAAAAACCAAAAAAGATATGACAAGTATTGTATTTAATTCTGACTTCTTCTTTAATAAGGATGATGAAATAATTATTTGTGCAAGAGGATATAAGGATTTAAGACTTCATATAGCATCAGCAGATGATATGGTCATGAATGCACTATACACTACAGAAATTATTTCAAGAGTAAAATTTGAAACATTTGATGGAAGTAAAGTAGATGATCAAGTAATAAAAGTTACTCCAACTTGGGCTGAAAATGTAAAAAAACCCAAGACAGACCCAACAAAAGAAGGATATATTTTTAAAGGTTGGTATAAAGATAGTGCTTGCAAAGAAAATTTTGATTTTAATTCAAAAATTATAAGCGATACAAGTATTTATGCAAAATGGGAAAAAGAAATTAAAAAATTTACAATTTCATTTATAGGAAATGGTGGAACTGGCGAAATGAACACAATTGAAAAAGATAAAGACCAAAAGTATATTTTGCCTATATCTACTTTTATTCCTGCAGAGGGAAAAGAATTTGACGCATGGGAAATAAATGGTCAAAGAAAATCACCTGGGGAAGAAATTATAATTAATTCAGATACGCAGATAAAAGCAATTTGGAAGGATAAAATTCTACCCCCTGGACCAAAAGTGGAACCTGAGGTTGAAATAAAACCTGAAAATAATGATAGTGGAAACAACAATAAAAATCATTATTTTCCTTGGTCATATGAATCTAAAGTTCAAAAAGATACTTCTAAAGTTAATAGTATTGTAAATAGCAGTGAAGAAAATAATAAATTTAGTAAAAATACTAAGACTTTCTATACTATACCAAAGGATGTTCAAAAGCATTGGGCAAAAGAAGCAATTGAATATTGTTTATCTAAGGGCTATTTTAAGGATATAGTAAAAGACCAAAAATTCGAGCCTGAAAAACAAATAACAAGGGGAGAATTTATTACAGTTTTAGCTAGATTTGCAGGAGCAAAAGAATCAAATGCAAAAATATCTTTCACAGATATAGATAAAAATATGTATTATGCACCTTTTGTTGCTTGGGCTAAGGAAAATAATATTACAGCGGGTACGGGAAATGGAAAATTTTCACCTGATAAACCTATAACAAGAGCAGAAATGACGACTATGTTGTATAGATTCTTAAAATCTATAAAAATAAATGTAAAAAGTTTGGATAAGAATATTGATTTTAAAGACAAAGATAAAATTCCGTCATGGGCAAAAGAAGCCATTAAGGAAATGGTAGACTTTGGAATTTTAAATGGAAACGATGATGGAACATTTAACCCAATGGGAAAATTTAAACGTTGCCAAATGGCACAAATAATCTACAATTTGAGTAAATAAGATTATTTTAAATGAAATGAAGCTGTTAAGAAATTATTTTTACCAGCTTCATTTTTATTTGTTAAAAATTTTTTATAAATTTATATTATAAAATCAAACTTTTATGTAGATAAATCTTGACAAAATGCAGAAATTACCTTAAAATGTTCTAAGTGTTTAAAAAGCCCCGGAATATTTTTTAAATACTTTAGGAGGAAATACTTTGAAAAGCTACATGGCGAAAGCTAATGAAGTTGAAAGAAAATGGTATATTATTGACGCTGAGGATAAGGTATTGGGTAGACTTGCTACTGAAGTTGCAAGTATCTTAAAAGGGAAGAAAAAACCAATTTACACACCTCACGTTGATACTGGAGACTTTGTAATAATTATTAATGCAGAAAAAATAAAATTAACTGGAAACAAGTGGGACCAAAAGCTTCATATTTATCATACTGGATATCCAGGAGGAAGACGTGAAGTTAGTTACCAACAATTAAGGGAAAAAAGACCAGAAAAAATCATCGAACTTGCTGTTAAAGGCATGCTTCCAAAATCAAGACTTGGAAGAAAGATGTTTAAGAAATTAAAGGTATATAGCGGAGCACAACATCCACATGCTGCTCAAATGCCTGAAGTTTATGAAATTTAATTGGAGGTAATATATGCAAACACAATACAGAGCAACTGGAAGACGTAAAACATCTATTGCCCAAGTTAGATTGTTAGCAGGCAGTGGTAATTTTACTATCAACGGTAGAGATATTAATGATTATTTTGATTATGAAACACTAAGAGAAGTTAGTAAATCACCTCTTGAATTAACAGATACTCTTGCATCTTTTGATGTAATTGTAAAAGTTAAGGGTGGTGGATTTACTGGACAAGCTGGCGCAGTTAGACATGGTGTTGCCAGAGCACTTCTAGAAGTTGATCCAGAATATAGGTCAGTTTTAAAAAAGGCTGGTTTCTTAACAAGAGATCCTCGTATGAAGGAAAGAAAGAAATACGGTCTTAAAAAAGCAAGACGTGCACCACAATTCTCAAAGAGATAATTTCAAAAAACACAAGAACAAAGCCTTGGAAAGCACCAACATTCCGAGGTTTTTTTATTTATGATAAGTTTTGGATTTTGACCTTAAATTTATTTAGTCAGTTTTAAGAAATTAATCTTATCGCTTCATCTATTTATTTCTTGCGAAAAAGTAAATTAAAAAAATTTGTGTCTTTTCATTGGTGTACCATTTGATAAAATATGTATTTTTATAAATTTGATTTAACTATATAGAAATTTTTTCTGTATAGTTTTTTTGTGTCTAGAATAATGTAACTAATTTTAAAGAATATGTTATAATAATTATAAATATTTTTGTAGAATTTATAATTTTGTTGTATAATTGATTTCAAAATATAATGGAGGGTAGAAGATGAAAAAATTTAAAAGAGTCATGGTTGCCAACCGTGGTGAAATTGCAATTCGTGTTTTTCGTGCTTTGAGAGAACTTGGCATAAGAAGTGTTGCAATTTATTCAAAAGAAGATCAGCTATCTTTATTTAGAACTAAGGCTGATGAATCCTACTTAATAGGAAAAGATAAATCACCATTAGGTGCATACTTAGATATAGATGAAATTATTAAGCTTGCCAAGGCTAAGGCGGTTGATGCTATCCATCCAGGTTATGGATTTTTAGCTGAAAATGCTGAATTCGCAGCTAAATGTGAAAAAGAAGGAATAACATTTATCGGACCAAGCTCTAGTGCTATGGAAGCTTTAGGAGATAAAATAAAATCAAAAATTGTTGCAAATAATGCCAAAGTGCCAACGATTCCCGGTATTCAAAAACCAATTGAAAATGATGAACAAGCTAAGGATTTTGCAAAAGAAGCTGGATACCCTGTTATTATTAAAGCCTCTTTCGGCGGCGGTGGTCGTGGAATGAGAGTTGTCAATAATGAAAAAGAATTGATTGAAAAACTTCATTCTGCTAAAAGTGAAGCTAAACAAGCTTTTGGAAATGATGCAATTTTTATAGAAAAATATTTGGAAAAGCCAAAACATATTGAAGTTCAAATTTTAGGAGATAAATTTGGCAATATTGTTCATCTTTTTGAAAGAGATTGTTCTATTCAAAGACGTCATCAAAAAGTTATAGAATTTACTCCTGCCTTTTCTTTACCTAAAAATGTAAGGGAAAGCATATGTCAAGATGCTCTAAAAATTGCAAATTCTATAGGATATATAAATGCTGGAACTGTAGAATTTTTAGTCGACAAAAATCTCAACCATTATTTCATAGAAGTTAATCCAAGGATTCAAGTTGAACATACGGTTACGGAAATGTGCACAGATATTGATCTTGTTCAATCACAAATTTTAGTTGCACAAGGTTATCCATTAAATTCAAAAGAAATTGGTATAGAATCTCAAGAATCCATAAAACATAGAGGATTTGCCATCCAATGTCGTGTTACAACTGAAGACCCTCTTAATAACTTTATGCCTGATACTGGCCATATTAGTTTATATAGATCATCTTCAGGATATGGAGTAAGACTTGATGGTGGTAATGGATTTACAGGAGCAGTAATTTCACCATATTATGATTCTCTTCTTGTAAAAGTAATAACTCATGCAAGAACATGGTCAGATACAATTAGAAAGGCTGTAAGGTCTTTATCTGAACTCAAAGTTGGTGGAGTTAAAACTAATATAGGATTTTTATTAAATGTTTTAAATACAGATGAATTTTTAAAAGGGACTTGTGATACAGGATTTATAGAAGAACACCCTGAACTTTTCCAAATAAAGACTAAAAAAGATAAGGAACTGCAATTAATGAAACTTATTGGTAATATTGTAGTAAATGATCCCAATAAAATACAAAAACATTTTGATGTTCCGCAAGTTCCAAAATTTGAAAGAAAATCCTTCAGAGGAACAAAACAAATTTTAGATGAAGAAGGTCCAGATGGTTTAGTTAAATGGATTAAATCTCAAAAGAAACTTCTTCTGACAGATACAACTATGCGTGATGCTCATCAATCACTTATGGCAACAAGGGTTAGAACAATTGACCTTGTAAAGATTGCTGAAGCTACAAATTATAATATGCCTGATTTATTTTCTATAGAAATGTGGGGCGGAGCTACTTTTGATGTAGCTTACAGATTTTTGCACGAAGATCCATGGCAAAGACTTGAAATCTTAAGAGAAAAGATGCCTAATATGCTTTTACAAATGTTAGTGCGTGGCAATAATACAGTAGGTTATAAAAATTATCCAGATAATGTTGTAAAATCTTTTATTAAGGAATCAGCTAAAGCAGGTATTGATGTTTTTAGAATTTTTGATGCTCTAAATTGGTTGCCGGGTATGCAACTCTCCATTGAAGAAACTTTAAAAAATGGAAAGATTGCCGAAGCTACAATGTGTTATACTGGCGATATTTTAGATGAAACTAAGGATAAATATAATTTAGCTTATTATGTAAATTTAGCCAAAAAACTAGAAAAAACTGGAGCTCAAATTTTAGGAATAAAAGATATGTCAGGACTTTTAAAACCTTATGCAGCAAAAAAATTAATTAAGGCATTAAAAAATGAAATTGGAATTCCTGTTCATCTTCACACTCATGACACAACAGGTAATGGTGTTGCAACAATTCTTATGGCAGCTGAAGCAGGAGTTGATATAGCTGATACGGCAGTTGATTCTATGAGCGGTTTGACATCTCAAGCAGCTTTAAATTCTGTGGTAGCAGCTCTTGAAAACACTGATAGAGATACTGGCACGAATATTGAAAAAGTTGAAGAAATTTCTAAATATTGGGAAGCAGTAAGACCTGTTTATGCTAATTTTGAATCAGATTTAAAATCTGGAACAACTGAAATTTACAGGTATGAAATTCCTGGTGGTCAATATTCAAACCTAAAGCCACAAGTAGAAAGCTTTGGTCTTGGACATAAGTTTAAAGAAGTAAAAGAAATGTATAAGGAAGTTAACCAAATGGTAGGAGATATTATAAAAGTAACTCCATCTTCAAAAATGGTTGGCGACATGGCAATCTTCATGGTACAAAATGGACTAACTAAGGACAATATTTATGAAAAAGGAAAAAATCTTGACTATCCTGATTCAGTAAGAACTTATTTTAAGGGTATGATGGGTCAACCTTATGGTGAATTTCCTAAAGAATTGCAAAAATTAGTGTTAAAAGGAGAAGAACCTATCACAGTAAGACCCGGTGAATTATTGGCTGATGAAGATTTCCAAGCTGTTAAGAAACATCTAGAAGAAAAAGGTATGGAAGCAAGTGATAGAAATGCCGTATCTTATACTCTTTATCCTAAGGTTATTGATGATTATATTGATTATGTAAAAGAAAATGGCGATGTTTCAGGAATAGGTTCAGATGTATTTTTCCATGGTTTGATGGAAGGAGAAACTGCTGAAATTTCTATTGATGAGGGTAAAAATTTAATTGTTACTCTTATTGAAGTAGGCAAATTACTAGATGATGGAACTAGAAATCTTACTTTTGAAATCAACGGAAACAGAAGAACAATAAATCTTGAAGATAAAACTGCTACTGTAACATCAAAAGCTAGAAGTCAAACTTTATTTGCTGATAAGAACAATGAAAAAGAAGTTGGTTCTTCAATTCCAGGACAAATTGTTAAAATAAATGTTAAAGTTGGAGATAAAGTTAAAGCAGGAGATACCTTATTTATAGCTGAGGCTATGAAGATGGAAGCAAATGTTGTTGCAAACATTGATGGAACTGTTAAGGAAATTTTTGTTGAAGTTAATGATTCTGTAGAAAATGGTCAACTTTTATTGACTTTTGAATAAAATTATAATGAGTTTAAAAATTTAATTTTATTATTCAATAGTTGGGTATAAATCTTAGGTAAATTTTAATATTAAGTTTAGAAAAAGTTAATAAATATAATTTATTGTATAAATAAAAGATGGGGGTGTAAGATGAGAAAATTATATAGGTCAAGGGATAATAAAGTTCTTGCTGGAATTTGTGGAGGCTTAGCTGAATATTTTGAAGTAGATGCATCTTTTGTAAGGCTTGTAACTTTAGCCTTAGTTTTACTAGGTGGTGTAAGTATATGGATATATATTATAGCGATTTTTCTTATACCTTTAGAACCTGAAAATTATCATAAAGGTTACTATGATGAAAATAATAATGACAAAGATTTTTATTAAAAGATTCCTCAGATTTATTCTGAGGATTTTTTATTGCCTAAATTTAAGAGTTTATACGAATATATTAATAGGTGAGAAAATGAATGAAAAAGAAATAATAAGAGGATTAAAGAGGAAGGATGAGCGAATTTTATCAGCTTTTATTGAAGAATATGCCGGATTAATGAAAAATGTTATAAGTGACAGACTGAAAGTTTTTCCAAATATAAGGGAAGAAGTTTTAAATGATTCTATATTTGCGGTATGGGAAAATATAAATTCTTATAATGAAAAAAAGTCTTCTTTTAAAAATTGGTGTGCAAGTATTGCCAGATATAAGGCTATAGATGCACTGAGAAAAGAATTAAGGCACAAATCTTGTGAGCTTGATGACAATCTTCGTATAAAAGATGATAGGATTTTAAATCTTTTACTGATTGAAGAAATTTTTAATTATTTATCAGCAGAAGATAAGATGATTTTTGAAAAAATTTTTTTGGAGGGAAGAACTTATGATGAATTATCAAATGAGCTTTCTGTAAGCAAGGATGTCCTTTATTCGAGAGTAAAAAGAGCAAGGAAGAATTTAAAAGATGAATTTGAAAGGTGATTATATGAATAAAAAAGAAATTTATGGGCTTTTAAATGAAGTGAATACTGTGTATAAAGAACAAAAATTAACTTATGAAGAAAACATAAAACTTGAAAGAAAAATCAAGGAAAAAATCCACTCAAATAAAAAATTTAATTTTAGAAAAGTTGGAGCAATAGCAGCAGGTATATTTATTTTGGGATCTTTTGTTTTTGCATCTAATGAAAAAATTCACGCATATGTTGAAGAATTTTTTACAGATAAAAAAATTAGTCTTTCTGATGCCGGTGATTTGTCCAAAGATATAGAAGTAAATGTGATTGAGCTTCATAAACCTATTAATTTTAAAAAAGCGTCTTTTATGATCGAAAATATTTTAACTGACGGCAGATTTATATACTTAAATCTAATTTATCCTCAAAAATACGAAAATGAAATTTATATACCAAGCTCTTTAAAAATAAACGGGGTTGAATATTGCCCTGAATCTACATCTGTTAAACCAGATAAAATTGAAAACAATTTGATCAGCGCCTATTCAGAAATTCTTTTGGATAAAGAAATACCCTCTAATGTAGATTTAGATATAATTCTAGGATATGATAATTTTGATGATTCAAGTGACAGAAATTATATTGAAGTAAAAGTTCCTAAGGAAAAATCTCAGATAAACCAAAGAGTTTTCTTGGAAAATTACTATATTGATAAGGACAAGAAATATAGAATTTTAAAGGCTAAAATAAATAAAGTTAAGGCGATTATCGAAATAGACCAACCGATCATTAAAATTTGGGGTAATAAAAAGACGGTAGATTATTATGTGAAAGGAAAAAATTCTAAGGGTCAAACTTTAATATTTGATGTGAACCAAGGAAAATCAGTAGATGGTTTATATAAGTGCATATATGAATTTAGTGATAAAAATTGCGAGGGTACACCTTATAAAAGCGATATAAGTTTGGCTGATCTTTATAATTCAAAAGATATTTTCAAAATGAATTTAATAAGAGTTGAAGGCAAAAGAGAAAAAGGAAAAATAATTAATAAGAAAGAAAAAATTATAGGAAAAACTTTTGACTTAGATTTATCGAAATAAGAAAAACGGGTAGATTGTTGTGTCTACTCGTTTTTTATAGGAATTTATCTTTTAATTTCTCCCAATAAGAATTTTCAGAAAATAACAATTTCGTAATGCACTTATCAGACAAACTAAAATTAACCCTCTGTAGGTTAGCATAAAAATTTTCTACTCCATCAATTAATAAGAGATTAGCATTAGCATATCTCTTCTCAACAACTAGGGATAGGCTGTGAGATCCTGGTACAATAATTGATGAAGCTAAAGATCTATATGCAGCTGAATTTACTGGTGAAATAGGGGTCATCTGTAAAACATCAAGCGAAGGATGAACTATAGAACCCCCACTTGAAAAATTGTAAGCAGTTGAACCGGAAGGAGTGGAAATTAAAAGCCCATCACCGGAAAATTTTTCTAAGTGATTTCTATCTATAAAAACATTCATGTGTATAAGCTTAGAATGACTTGCCTTCAAAACCATTTCATTTATTCCGTATTGAACATAGGTCTTATTTTTTGTAAAAATTTCCGCCTTTAAAAGTTTAATTTTAGTTTCTTTATAATTTTTTTCTTCATAAGCATCTAAAAAACTGTCAATGTCTTCGGGAAGAATTTCTTGGTAAAAACCTAGATGACCCGTATTAATTCCTACAAAAGCAATCTTAGGAAAATTATTCCTATGAACAGCTTTTAGAAAAGAACCATCACCACCAACACAAATACATAAGGATGCATCGTTTCTGAAGCCATAAAAAGGTTTAAAGCCTCTGATGGAAAGAGAATTATAAAGTTTTTGTGCAATTCTTTTTGAATGATAATTTGCGTTAGTAATAATACTTATAATGCCTTCTGTCATATTTTAACCTCACTTGAAATTCTTTTTACTATTTATTATTATAAACTAAGATTAATTGTAAAACTAGAAAAAGAGGAAAAAATGGAAAAATTAAATCCATACGAATTTTTAGAATTCATAGTTACAGACGAAAAAATAAAATCAAGAAAATTTTTGGAAAAAATGGATATATCCTCAAGGCATATCAGAAGAGCTTGTAGAGAAAATAGCATATATGTCAATGGCAAAAGAACTTTTGAGAATGTAGAAGTAAAAAAAGGAGATTCTGTTGCAATCAAATTTCCTGATGAAAGTTTAAACGCCCTTTGTCAATATAAGGATATAGACATATGTTATGAAGATTATGATTTATTGATAGTAAATAAAGAATATAACTGTGTTACTCATACAGCAAAGGATGATTCCCAAGATACTCTTCTAAACTATCTAGCCGCTTATTTTGAAAAAAACAATATTAAAAGAAAAGTTAGATTTGTAAATAGGCTTGATAGAGATACATCAGGTCTTATTATAGTTGCAAAAAATTCTTATGCCCACGCAAAAATAATGGATGAATTTTCAAATAATCAAGTAGATAAAATATATTTGGCGATTTGTAGAGGAGATTTTAAAGAAAAACAAGGAGAAATTGTAAAGAAAATATCACTTTGCCAAGATGGGATAAGAAGAGAAGTAGATGATGATAATGGTAAATATGCAAAAACAAAATACCAAGTATTAAAAGATAATAAAAAATTAGCATTAGTTAAACTCAAACTATTTACAGGAAGGACTCATCAGATAAGAGTGCATCTAAAAAGTATAGGGCATCCAATAATTGGTGACAAACTATATAATGACAGTAATGAGGAACAAAATTTATTGGATAGGCAAGCTTTACACAGTTATAGTTTAAGTTTTAAGCTGCCAAGAACAGGTGAGTTAAAAACTTTTACTGCAAAACTTTCCGATGATATGGATATGCTAAATAACGAAATTTCTTGAAATTTTAGCTGAATTATTGTATAATTTACTAAAAGATATCTGCGGTGTACGTGTTAGTTCCAGTTAATTCAACCGACAAATCAGACACGGGAAACTGTGTTTAAGGTCCTATGGCAAGCCTCCTTAGAGTGGAAGTCAGAATACCTTAATAAGTTACCCACCTTATTTTTAGGGCGGGTCTGAATTAATGGGCAAGCGGCATTGCGGATTTTTTTTAAAAATATTGCATTAATTGATTATTACCTATATAAAAAGGGTAAATACATATTAATTACAGACAAAGGAGATAATTTATGGGATTATTTGATTATTTAGAAGAAAAAAAACGCCAAGCAGTAAGAAGAAGACAATTAAAGGAAGCATCAAAAATACTTACAGGTGCAGCACTTGGAATTTTAGGCGGAATTTTATTTGCTCCACAAGAAGGTAAAAAGACAAGAGAAGATATTGCTAATAAATCGAAAGATTTAGCTGATTCTGCAGTTAATGTTGCTAAAGATACGGCTGATACAATACAATTTAAAGCATATCAAGCAACTGATCAAGTTAAAAAAACATATGCTGATTTAAAAGATAATATAGCTATTAAAAAAGACCAACTAGATGATAATGTTGAAGTTGCAAAAGCAAAAGCAAAAGCTATTGGTGAAATTGTAAAATCTGGAGCAAGTGAACTCAAAGAAGACGTAAAAAATACAACCAAAGAAGTTAAAAAAACTGCTGAAGATGTAAAAGAAGATGTCAAAGAAGGAGCAAAAAATATAAAAGAAGAAGCAGAAAAGTCTAAAGATAAGGCAAAAGAAACAGTTAAGGAAACAAAAGATAAGGTGGAAAAAGAAGCAAATAAGAAGTGAGGTTTTTAGATGAATCAAGCATTTACTCTTAGTGATTTATTAACTTTTTTTCTTTCTGTAGCCGGAATTTTAGTCTTAGTTGCACTATTTTTAACATTGCTTAAAGTTTTTAAAATTTTAAAAAGTGTAAGTGAAGTTTTGGAAAAAAATCGTGAAGAAATAGACACCACCATAAGTTCACTACCGGAAGTGATGGAAAATGTAAATGGAATCACAAAAAATGTCAATAAAATTACTGATGATGCTACAGAACTTGTGGACAATTCAAAACCTGAAATTGCTAAGGTAATGGGTGCAGTCGGTAATGTATCAGATACTGTAAATGGAATTGCAAGAAAAGTAGACACCACAAGTCTAAAAGTAACAAATACAGTAAATAACGTATCAGATGTAGTTTCAGATACAGCAAAGACAGTTTCTTTAAATGTAGATAATGTAATTGACTACTTTTACATTTTTAAAGAAATTGTTGCAACACTAAAAGATTTATTATTGAAATGATTATTGTAAATATTAATTAATAAATAGGGGAAGACGATTTGTCTTCTCTATTTATTTGAAATTAAACTTATTAATTAATCTTTTACTTAAGCCTTTAATATAGTATAATACACTTAAATATTGGAGGGAATTATGAAAAAAATAAAAATAATTGCCAATCCCAATGCAGGTAGGGAATCAGCTTTAACAAAAGTATTACAATTAGTGAAGCTACTTAGTAAAGACAAGTGTCAAATAATTCTTCAATTTACCCATGAAGAAAAAGACTCTACAAAATTTGCCATGAATGATGATGGTGAAGATTTAGTAGTTTGTTGTGGAGGAGATGGGACTGTCAACGGTGTTGTAAATGGATTATACAGATCGGAAAGGAGAAAACCTCTAGCTATACTTCAATGTGGTACAGTAAACGATTTCGCAAATTCAATCAAATTACCAACAAACATAAATGATTTTTATAAAATGATAAAAAATGGAAAGACTTTAAATGTTGACTTAGGACAGGCAAATGACAGAGTCTTTGTTAATGTTGCAGCAGGAGGTCTTTTAACTGAAATCGCTTATACAACAAGTGAGGACAAAAAACAAGTCTTAGGTTCAATGGCATATTATATAGATGGAGCCAAAGAGCTTTTAAAAGGTGAAATGTTTAAACCTGAAAATTTATTAAACATAAAAATAAAATCAGATGACCTAGAAAAAGAAGAAAAAGTTTCAGTTTTTATAATAGCAAATTCTCCTTCTGTCGGCGGATTTAAAAGAATGGCACCGGCTGCTGAAGTAAGCGATGGATATTTAGATGTTATATTTATAAAAGGGATGGAATTCTTTGATATACCAGAATTTGTAAGAGCTTTATTAAATGGTAATCATGTTGACCATAATAAGGTTATATATTTAAAGACAAAAGATATTGAAATTACAAGCGATAAAGATGTAGTCGTAGATTTAGATGGAGAAAGAGCCGGAAGGCTACCGATGAGATTCAAAATTTTAGAAAAGGCACTAACAGTTTTGATAGTTTAATAAGAGGAGGAAATATGACATCAACAATAAAAGACGTGGCAAAAATGGCTGATGTTTCAATCTCAACAGTTTCAAGGGTTATAAATGACTCGAAACCAGTAAGCCCTGAAGCCAGAAGAAGAGTGCTTCACGCTATAGATGTTTTAGACTATAAGCCAAATGAAGTTGCTCGAAGCCTAGTAACCAAAAAGTCAAACCTAATAGGAGTCATCGTAGAAGATATAGGTTTAAATTTTATAAGTAGAATTTTACAAGGCGTAGAAGAAGTAGGGAAAATGTATAATTATGATATATTATTATCATCTTCCTATAAAGATCTAAAAACAGAAGTAAAATTTGCAAATCTATTATTACAAAAGCAAGTAGAAGGAATAATAGTAGTATCAAATATGCAAAATCCTAAGTTGGAGTATAAATTAGAAGAAGCAAAAATACCACATGTCCTAATAAATAATTTCTACCAAGTGGAAAAATTTCAAGCATCAATTGATTTTGAAAAAGCATCAAAAAACATGGTCGAACTTCTAATGAAAAAAGGTCATAAGAAAATAGCTTCATTAGCTGTAAAAAAAGATATAGATAGAACTTTGGAGAGATTTAAAGTTAAGGGCTATGAAAAAGCTATGGAAGAACATAATCTTAAAAAAGTACAATTATTTGTTGATGGATGGCAATCAGAAAACATTGAAAAAGAAAAAGAAAAAATCATAAAGACGATAAAAGAAGAAAATATTACAGCAATATTTACAACATATGATACTCTAGCTATAAATCTTATAAATGTCCTATATGATAACGGCATAAAAGTTCCACAAGATGTATCTGTTACAGGATTTGGAGGAGGATATCTATCAAGTATCTATAGACCAAGACTTACAACAGTAAAAATGCCCTACTATGACATAGGTGCAATCTCCATAAGACAAATTTTAAAAACAATCTCCAACAAAGAAAAAGAAATCAAGGGAGAGGGAGTACTATTACCAATAAGGATACTTGAAAGAGAAAGTGTAAAAGAAATAAAATGAAAAAGACCATAATTCTCAATATAAAAAAAGATATATTTAGAAAAGGTCTTACCAAAATATTAGAAGATAAATATATAGTAAAAACTAAAAATGAAGAAAAAGCTGATCTGATAATAAGCTCAGGTAAAATAAATGATAAAGGCTTAAGTAAAGTTATATATGTTAGAGAAAAAGAAGACACAATAATAAGTAAATCCTATTCGCAAATAACATATGACATCACAGAAGATGAACTATTAAAATGCATAGATGAAAATATGCAAGGCTTAATATATATAGAGAAAAGTTTAGAATCAAAAATAAATAGAGAATTAGAAATTGAAATATTATATAGAGAATTAAGCTCAAGAGATAAAACACTAATAGAAAAAATAGTTGAAGAAAAAACAAACATAGAAATAGGCAGAGAGTTATACCTGAGTGAAAAGACAGTAAAGAACTGTTTAACAGTTTTATACAGAAGATTAGAATTAAAAAATAGAGATGAAATTAAAAAAACTTTTAAAAATTTATTGACAAGAGATTTAAATGATGTTAATATATACAAGTCGCAAGAGTGAATGTCTTGTAACAGTAAAAACCTCATATAGTTACTGTAAAATAATTTCAAAAAACTTG
>NZ_AEAA01000111.1:0-21279 GCF_000179335.1 Peptoniphilus sp. oral taxon 836 str. F0141 | reverse complement strand
AGCACTTAAAAAATAAACTTTTGCCTTTTTGACTTTTGCAGCTTTCAATAGCTTGAACTATTGGAGAAACCTGCATAAGCATTCCTGGCCCACCACCAAAAGGATAATCATCTACTTGTAGATACTTATTAATAGCAAAATCTCTAATATCTATTACCTCAAGTTCTACAATATTGTCTTTTATAGCTCTTCCAACAATTGAATAATCCCTAAGCGAATTAATAAACTCCGGAAATAAAGTTAGTACAGAAATTTTCACTCTCTCATCCCTTCAATGGGGTCAGCTATAATAACATCTCCAATATCCTTAACAAATTCCTTAACATTTGGTATATAGTAGCGAAAATTCTCGTTTTTAATAACAAGAACATCATTTGCTGGATAAGAATCTATTTTTTCCAAAATTCCAAGAAATTCATTATTTGAATCATAAACTTCCTTACCAATTAAGTCCCATACATAAAAAGTCCCTTGTGGCAATTTTTCTCTGTCCTTATCATAAATATATAGATATGAATTTTTAAATTTCAAGACATCATTAATATCATCATGTCCTTTTATTTTTAAAAAAACAAAACCTTTGTCATATCTTACAGAAGAGATTTCATAAGAGTCTTTATTTTGACCTAAAAGTATATAATCCAGCTTAGAATATCTTTTGATATTATCAGTAAAAGGTCTTACTTTAAGCTCTCCCTTTATACCAAAAGTATTAATAATCTCGCCTATACAAGTTAAATCATTCTTGGATTTCATCTATTTCTAAATTGACCTTTATTTCTTCTTTTAATGATACAGCTTTTAAAATAGACCTGATTGCTTTTGCAATTCTGCCTTGTTTTCCAATAACTTTTCCCATGTCGGTTGAAGAGACTTGTAGAAGTATATTGTTAACATCTTCGCCTTCTTGAGAGCTTACTTTAACCTTTTCCGGTTCATCAACTAAAGACTTTGCAATGTATTCAATTAATTCAACCATGTATGCCTCCAATTATTTATTTATTGGTTCTTCTTGAGCTTCTTCATTTTTAGAAGCTTCTTTATTTATATAAACAGAATTTTCTCTAAAAAGTCTATCTACTGTATCAGTAGGTTTAGCTCCATTTAGAATCCATGTGTTAGCTTTTTCACTGTTTACAACAAATTTCTTTGGTTGAGTCAATGGATCATAATAACCAATTTCTTCGATTACTCTACCATCTCTAGGACTACGTGAATCCGCTACAACAACTCTATAAAATGGTTTTTTCTTAGTACCCATTCTTCTTAATCTAATTTTAACTGCCAATTAATTCACCTCCATAATTAAAATAAATTTATTTAAAAAATAAATTACCTAAAATGAAAAAGGCATTTTAAACCTTTTTTTCTTCATGCCCTTAGACATGTTTCCAAATTGTTTCATAAGTTTTCTTAAATCTTTAAATTGTTTTATCAACTTATTAACTTCTGCAGGGCTAGTCCCTGAACCTAAAGCTATTCTCTTTCTTCTTGACGAATCTATAATATCGGGTTTAATTCTTTCTTTTTTGGTCATGGACCTTATTATTGCTTCTACTTTTGCAAGTTCACCCTCTGGTAACTTTACTCCCTTCAAAGCTTTTGAATTCACTCCCGGAAGCATTCCTAAAATATCTTCCAAAGGACCCATCTTTTTAATTTGCATCATTTGGTCAAGAAAATCATCAAAGGTAAAAGTCTGATTAATTATTTTTCTTCTAATTCTTTAGCCTTCTTTTCATCAACAATAGCTTCAGCTTTTTCAATAAGGCTTAACATATCGCCCATGCCTAAAATTCTTGAAGCCATCCTATCTGGATGGAAGACTTCAATGTTATCCATCTTTTCGCCTGATGCAATAAATTTAATAGGCACATCAGTTACAGCTCTTATAGAAAGGGCCGCTCCACCTCTTGCATCACCGTCAAGTTTAGTTAAAATAACCCCAGTAAGTTTTAAGGTATCATCAAAAGTGTCTGCTACATTTACAGCTTCTTGTCCTGTCATAGAATCAAGCACCAGTAAAACCTCAGATGGTTCTAAGGCATCATAGATGTTTTTTAATTCTTGCATCAGTTTTTCATCTATTTGAAGTCTTCCAGCAGTATCAATAATTAAAACATCATTTCCATTTTTCTTAGCATGTTCAAGAGATGCTTTTGAAATGTCAACAGGATCAATTTTATCACCCATAGTAAAAACTGGAACATCTACAGATTTACCTACAACTTGTAGCTGTTTTATTGCAGCAGGTCTATAAACATCACACGCTACTAAAAGTGGTCTTTTGCCTTCTTGTTTCATCTTATTAGCAAGCTTACCGGCTGTTGTAGTTTTTCCAGCCCCTTGTAGACCACACATTAAAATAACTGTTGGCTTCTTAGAGTAATCAATTTTTACCTGCTCTTTTCCCATAAGGTTTTTAAGCTCATCGTTAACAATTTTAATTACCTGTTGACCAGGTGTTAATGATTCTAAAACTTGAGAGCCTAAAGCTCTTTCTTTAGTGTTTTTTATAAAATCCTTAACTACCTTAAAATTTACATCTGCTTCTAAAAGAGCAAGCTTAACCTCTCTCATAGCTGCATCAATATCTTTTTCAGTTAATTTACCCTTGCCTGTTAATTTATTAAGAGTATTTTGTAATTTTTCAGATAAAGATTCAAAAACCACAATACACCCCCTATTCCAAGATTAAGGTTTTAATCTTTTTGTAGAGAACTTTATCATATTCTCTACTATTTTTTTCAAACTCATCAAAGTATTTTTCTAGTTTTTCTTTTTTTAAAAGAGCTTCTTTATCTCTTTTTTCTGTAATATCTATGAGTTTAAGTTTTTTTTCATAATTTTCTAAGTTATTCTCTGCTCTTTTCATATTATCAGAAACAGCTTGTTTTGAAATATTAAATTCATTTGCTATTTCATTTAAAGAGCAATCATAAATATAATACATACTCATTACTCTTCTCTGTTTTTGTGGTAGTAAAGAACCATAAAAATCCATAAGAGTATTTATGCGAAAAAACTTATCTTCCATATAATCACCATATTTATAAGGGTCAACCTTTTTACTTGACCTCTAGTATTAAACCATAAATTTCTTTTTTTGTCAATATTATTTACTTATTTATATAAAATATTATCCAAAAATTCCTTGCAAGAAATTATCTAAATTGAAATCTTGTAAATCGTAGATTCCTTCACCTACTCCCACAAGTTTTATGGGAATTTGTAGTTCAGATTGTAAAGCTATGACAACGCCTCCCTTGGCGGTCCCATCAAGTTTAGTTAAAGCAATGCCTGTAATATTTACAGCTTCTTTGAAAGTTTTTGCCTGATTCATAGCATTTTGACCAGTTGTTGCATCAAGAACAAGAAGTGTTTCTCTGTAAGCTTCAGGATATTTTTTGTCTATTATTCTATTAATTTTTTCTAATTCTTTCATTAAATTAGCTTTGTTGTGTAATCTTCCGGCTGTGTCGACTATTAGTATATCAGCATTTCTACTTTTTGCTGCTGTAATAGCATCAAAAACAACGGCTGCCGGGTCTTGACCTTCACTATGGCTAATTATATCAACATTTACCCTACTTCCCCATTCTTTTAGTTGGTCAATTGCTGCAGCTCTAAAAGTATCCGCTGCCGCAATTAAAACAGATTTTCCTTCATCCTTATACCTTTTTGCAAGTTTGCCAATCGTTGTAGTTTTACCTACACCATTTACTCCTACAACTAAAATTATTGATGGAGAAACATCGCTTATTCCTTTATTTAATTCTTCATTCATTAATTTTTTTGTTTCAGACTTTAAAATATCTTTAACTTTAGATGGGTCGTTAATTTTTTCCTTGATTATAGTTTCCCTTAAATTATCAATTAATTTCATTGTAGTATCCATTCCAACATCAGCTGAAATTAAAATATCTTCAAGGTCTTCAAGCATATCATCATCAATTTTTACATAATTTCCCATTACGGTATTGATTTTTATGCCTACTTCTTTTCTTGTCTTATCAAGACCGCTCATTAATTTTTTGAAGAAGTTAACTTTACCCTTGTCTTCATTGGGGGCTTCATCATTATCTAATTCTGAAGAATTTTCTGCCTCAATTTCTTCTTTAATTTCTTCAGTATTAAAATTTTCTTCAATTTCTTCTTTAACTTCAACTGAATTATTAGATGTTTTTTCTAGCCCATCTTCTTCTATATTTTCTTTATTATCTATTTCTTTAGTAAGATCTAAATTTTTTTCCTCATCTAAAAGAGTATTTGCTTCGCTAAAAATCTCTTCATTTACCTTAGAATTCTCTTCTGGTATTTGCTCATTTTCTTCTTTGTTATTTATAGTATCTTCCTTAATTAAAGATTCTTTTTCTTTATTTTTCTTTTTAAACCAGTTAAACATAAGTCCTCCTATTGTAATTTTACTGAATATAGCTTACTAACACCTTTTTCTTCCATTGTCACTCCATACATAGTGCCTGCAATTTCCATAGTTAGTTTTCTGTGTGTAATCATAATAAATTGAATATTTTCTAGAGTTTTTAGATAATCACAATATTTTTTAATATTAGCATCATCAAGTGCAGCATCAATTTCATCTAATATGCAGAAAGGAGCTGGTCTAACTTTTAATAGGGCAAATAAAAGCGCAACAGCAGTAAGAGCTTTTTCTCCACCAGATAATAATGATAGTGATTGAAGTCTTTTTCCTGGTGGCATTGCCTTTATTTCGATGCCTCCATCTAAAATTTCGCCAGTCAACTCAATTTCCGCCTTGCCTCCATCAAATAAAATTTTAAAAATTTCATTGAAATTCTTAGAAATCTCGGCAAAAGACTTTTTAAAAATTTCTTTCATTTCCTTATCTAAATCTCTCAATATATTTTCAATTTCTTCACCGGAATTTAATAGGTCCTGTCTTTGCTTTAAATTCATCTCTAGTCTTTCTTTTATCAATTCATATTCACCAATTGAATTTAAATTCACTGGTCCTAAATCCTGCAAATCTTTTTTTAACTTTTTAATTTCTTTTTCAGAAATCCTACCTAAATCTTTGTTTACTGCCTCATTTACAGAGGTTAAGTTATATTCTTCCTCTATTCTTCTCAAAGAATCATTTAAAATTTCTTCTTTTCTTTCAACTTTTGACCTGTTCTTTTCTCTTAAATTATTTAAATCAATCAGCTCTTCTTTAATTTTATCTTTATTTTCTCTAATTTCTTTTAATTTAAGACTTAAATTAGTTTTCTCTTCTCTCAAAGTCTTGTCTATTTCAATATTGCAAGACGATGAATTTTCATTTTCAATCAAATCACTTTCAAAAGTAGCTATACTCTCTTCATTTATGGTAATTTCATTTTTTAAATTATTTTCCCTTTCATAAGAGCTATTGATAGCTTCATCTAAAACCTTAATCTCATCTGTCAATCTCTTTATCTCAATTTTTAAATAATTATTTTTCTCCTCAATTTCTCTTCTATTTAAGATATTTTCTTGAAATTCTTCTCTTAGGCTTTCAAGCTCACTTTTCTTATCAAGTAAATTATTTGAAAAATCATTTTTAGATAAACTTAATGATGAAAGGCTCGTATTTACCTCTTCTAACTTCTTCTTGTTATTCTCAATTTCTAACTCATCTGAGGCTAAGCTTTTATAAATATCATCCAATTCACTATTATATCTACTTAAATACTCTTCGTTATTTAATTTAGAATTTTTTATATTTTCTATACTAATCTTTAAACTATTTATTATTTGTTCCAGTTCATTTATCTCTTTTTTATTATCTTGTTCAAGAATTTTATATTTATCAAGATTTTTGCTCAAATTTTCAAGTTTTTCGCTTTGACTTTGTATTTTTAAATTAATATCATCAAATTGTTCTTTCTTTTCCTTCAAATCATTTTTTCTAGAAATTAAATCTAAGTTTGACTTATTTACATATCCACCAGTAATAGAGCCTGTAGTATTAAAAATATCTCCATCTAAGGTTACAATCCTAAATTTGTTATTCAAAGTTTTTTGAAGTTTTGAGGCATTGGTAAAATTATCACATACAATAATTTTCCCCAATAAATTTGAATAAATATTATAAAACTTATCTTGAAAAGAGATTAAGTTTATTGCAAAATCAATAGCGCCCATATTCTTATAGGGATTTAAGTTTAGATTTGAATTATTATTTTTAATATTATCAAGAGGCATAAAGGTAATTCTGCCAAATTTTTCCTTTTGTAAAAGTTCTATCATTGGGCTAACATCAGTTAATTTCTCTACTATTATGTTTTGCAGAGAACCACCTAAAGCAACAGAAATGGCTTTTTGGTATTTCTTTTCAAAATAAATATTATCTCCAACACTACCTAATATTTTATTCTTAAATAAGTTTATTTTATTAGTATAATTCATAAAAGATTTTACACTACGATTGTATCCATCATAATTTTCAGATAAACTTTTTAAAAAATTCAAACGATTTAGTATATCTTTAGACTTAAAATTTAAATCTTCTATATTTTTACTTTGACTTTGAAATTCTCCATTAAGCTTTGATAAATTAGATGTTATTTCATCAGACTCTTTTAATTTAGCCTTTAATTTATCTTGTGAAGTCTTTAATTTTTCCTCATTGACTTTTAAAGAATCTATAAGTTCTATTTGATTTTCACTAAAATTAGAAATATTATTTTTTAAAATTTGGGATCTTTGTTTTTTATCTTCAAGGAAATTTTCTAAAGTTTGATTTTTAAAAGTTAAATTTTTAATTTGATTTTCTAATTCAAGTTCAGTCTTTCTTTTAGAATCCTCAAATTTTTCTTGTGAATCAATTTCTTTTTTTAAAATATCCAACTTATTTTTATTTTCTTCAATAATTATATTCAGTTCAGAAAGTTTATCTTCATTTAGTTTAAGAGTTTCAGTATTTTTATTAATACTTTCATTATTATTTTCAATTTTTTCTTTGTCTTTTTGGGCATCACTTAATAAATTCTTAATAGTAAGCTGTAAAGATGAGATTTTTTCTTTAAGTATTTCAATGTTAGAACTATTTTTTTGCTTAGTTAAATTATTTGTATTTATAAGCTCTTGGTTCTTATCAATTCTAACTTCAGTTAGTTCTAAGTTTTTCTCTAGTTCTTCTTCCTCTATATTTAATGATGATATTTGATTTTCAATTGAATTTATCTTAGTAATTATTTGATTATATTCTTCAGATAAATTTTTTAGATCAACTTGCAATTTCTGGTTATTAAAGTAAACAAAGTTAATATCTTTCTCTTTTAATTCATTAAAAATTTTAAGATATCTTTTAGCTTTTAACATTTGAATTTTTAAAGTGCCTTCTTGATTTTCAATTTCTGAGATGATGTCTGAGAGCCTGGTGAGATTATCCTTTGCCCTTTGTAATTTGTTTTGAGACTCTTTCTTTTTAAATTTATACTTTGAAATTCCAGCCGCTTCCTCAAAAATACTTCTTCTATCTTCAGCTTTATTGGATAAAATAGAATCAATTCTACCTTGACCTATAAGTGAATACCCATCTTTACCAATTCCTGTATCCATGAAAAGTTCTTTGATATCTTTAAGCCTGCATTTTACATTATTTATTAAGAATTCTGATTCTAAAGAACGATACATTTTTCTAGTAACAGAAACCTCAGTGTAATCACTGAGAAGACTCTTGTCAGAATTATCAAAAACTATTGTAACCTGAGCTAAGCCAAGAGGTCGCATATTATCAGTGCCTGAAAAAATAATATCTTCCATTTTTTGACCTCTTAAGTTTTTTGCTGAAGATTCTCCTAAGACCCACATAATAGCATCTGTAATATTTGATTTACCACTACCATTGGGACCGACTATAGCCGTTATATCCTTATTAAATTCAATTTTAGTTTTTTTTGCAAAGGATTTAAATCCTTCAATATAAACAGCTTTTAAATACATTTATTCTCCATCTTATAATAATCTCTTATATCTATATTTTTATCATCTATTTCAAGGGTGAAATTATCTAATTTTTTCTCCCTTAAAACCAACTTGTTTAACTTTAAATTTTCAATTAATTTTTTCTTATTCTTTGATTTTTGACCTGCTATATTTGATATATTTCTTCCGTTAGCATAGATTAATATATCTTTTTTCTCATCATTAGCGAGCAAATAATTTTTAAGGCAATTATACAAATAATTTCCTTCAACTAACTGCCTATAAGCCGGATGAAATGGTCCTGCAACTACATCTCCATTATAATTAATATTTTCTGTTGGTTGCAAGCCTACCCTAATAACATTGATATTATTTTTATAGTACAAATTAAGTATATCAGAAACGATACTTATTGAATCAGAAAGACTCAAGGCATCATAAGTCCCTTCATATAAATCATTTTCAAGAGCAGTATCTTTAACAACAAGAGTCGGATAAATTCTTACACAGTGTGGATTTAACTTAACAAACTCTTTAGCAGTGTAATAAGATTTAGAAAAACTATCTCCTGGAAGACCTATCATCTGTTGCAGACCTAATTTAAATCCATAATCCTTAATTAGCTCTGATGACTTTTGAACACACTTGCTATCATGACCTCTGTTTGAAAGAATTAAAACACCATCATCAAGACTTTGAACCCCTAATTCAATAATGTCTACTCCAAATTTTTTTAAATTATCCAAAGTATCAGTGTCTATACAATCAGGTCTGGTAGATAACCTTATATTATTGACTAAACCTTTCTTTTTATATTTAAAAGCAACAGATAAAAGTTCCGACTGAATATTCTTATCTATAGCAGTAAAAGACCCTCCATAAAAAGCAACTTCAACATTATCTTTTCTCTTAAAATAAGACAGATATTCCAAAATAGTTTTCTCAACTATATCACTTGAAATATCTGTAGAAACACCTGTGATTTTTTTTTGGTTACAAAAGCAGCAATCTAAAGGGCAACCCAAGTGAGGAACGAAAATAGGTATGATATTTAATTTACTCATCAAAATCACCTAAAACTTTTAAAGCTTCATAAGCAGCCATCTGTTCAGATTTCTTTTTTGTTTTACCCATACCCTTACCATAGATTTTGCCTGAAATTAAAACACTAGAAGAAAATGTCTTGTCATTGTCTGGACCTATTTCATCAGTTAAAACATACTTGATAGTACAAGAGTCCTTTTGAACAAATTCCTGTAACTTAGACTTATAATCTCTGTCATATAGCATTATTTCATCAAAAATATCTTCAAATAAGGCTAATATAACTTTTCTTGCAATTTTAAAGGAAGAATCTAAAAAAATTGCTCCAATAAGGGCTTCAAAAGCATCTGCTAAAATTGATTCCCTAAATTTTCCTCCGTTTTTTATTTCACCCTTGCCAAAATGAATAAGCTCTCCTAATTTTATATGATTAGCTACAACAGCCAAAGCGTGTTCATTTACACTTGCAGAACGCAATTTTGAAAGTTCACCTTCATTATAAAGCTCATATTTTTTATAGTAATATTCACCCATAACAAGTCCCAAAACTGCATCTCCTAAAAATTCTAACCTCTCATTAGAATCAAAAGATTTGAGATTATTTTCATTTACATAAGAAGAATGCGTCAAAGCCTTGTCTAATAAAGCGTGATTCTTAAAAAAATAATTTAAATTCTTTTCAAGAGTTTCTTTGTCAACTGACACACCTATCACTGTTCCAATTCTTCAACATATTCTAAAACATCGCCAATTGTTTTTAATTCTTCTATTTTTTCATCATCAACTTGAACATCAAGTTCGTCTTCAATAGACATAATAAGTTCAACAAGTTCAATAGAATCAGCATTTAAGTCATCTTGAAAACTCATGTCTTCTCTTAAATCACTAACTTCCATATTAAATTCATCAGCTATTAATTTTAAAATAGTATCTCTCATTAATTTTCCCCCAAATTATTTTTAATTTTATTAATTAATTCTTTATTATAAATATCTATTGCATAGGCACAAGCATTCTTAATTGCTTTAGCATCTGAATTACCATGAGCCTTAATAATAGGTTTTTCAAGACCCAACAAAATTGTGCCACCAACTTCTTTAGCATCTAATTTTTTAGAAAAATTACCTAAAATATTGGACATAAATTGCTTTTCATTATCACTTCCATGGCCAGTTTTTAAAGTGTAAAATAAACTTTTTAAAATAAATTCTGCTATACCTTCAATTCCTTTTAAAAGAACATTACCAACAAAACCATCGCATAAAACAAGATCAGCTTCTGTATTAGTAATTTCTCTAGCCTCAACATTTCCAATAAAATTCAAATTTGAATTTTCTAATAATTCATAAGTTTCTTTAGCCAAGGAATTACCCTTACCTTTTTCACTACCAACATTTAATAAAGCAATTTTAGGATTATCTATATTATAATATTCCTTTAAATATACTGAACCCATTTGAGCAAATTGCTTAAGTAGTATAGAATCTGTATCCATATTAGCACCAGAATCAATTATCATTGTAGATTTCTTAAGTCCCGGAATGGAAGTTGGAAGAACAGCTCTTTTTACACCCTTAATTCTACCTACTAAAAAAAGTCCTCCTGCTAGAAGAGCTCCAGTTGAACCTGCAGAAATCACAGCATCTGCCTTAGATTCTTTTAATAAATTTAAAGCTACTACAATGGAAGCATCTTTCTTTTTCCTCAAAGCAAATGCAGGGTCTTCGTCATTTTCAATTTTTTGACTAGCACCTACAATTGAAATTTTTTCTTTATCATAGTCTAAATCATTTAGACAATCATTAATAAAATTTTCTTCACCAACAAAAATAATATCTATATTAAATTCATTAGAAGCATCAACTGCTCCTTTTATAATCTCTTTTGGATTATCTCCGCCATTAGCATCAAAAATTACTTTCATAATAACCTCCAAATACTATTTTAATATATATTATCGCATAAGAAAAATCAATATTATTAGAAAGAAATTTCAATAAATGCTAATTGATTAATTGTAATAAACTTGTATAAAAAAATATTTGTTGAGGAATTGCCCCAACAAATATTTAAAATCTTTATAATTATCAATCTACAGTTGCCTTGTCAGCATTTACATATGATTCGTATCTATCCTTAGCATTTTGTTCAGCTTCTTCGTAAAGTCTTTCAGCTCTTTCAGGGAACAATTTCTTAAGTGAAGTGTATCTAACTTCACCATCAAGGAATTCTCTGTAAGGTCTTGTAGGTTCTTTTGAATCAAGAACAAATGGATTTTTACCTTGTGCTTTAAGTTCAGGATTAAATCTATATAAGTGCCAATAGCCTGTTTCTACAGCTTTCTTTTCTTCTTCTATTGTCTTGCCCATGCCGGCTCTAATTCCGTGATTAATACATGGTGCATAAGCGATAATTAATGAAGGTCCTTTATAGGCTTCTGCTTCTTTTATTGCCTTAAATGCTTGATTTTTATCTGCACCTAAAGCTATTTGTGCTACATATACATAACCATAAGAAGTTGCCATTAAACCTAAGTCTTTTTTCTTAGTAATTTTTCCTGAAGCTGCAAATTGTGCAATAGCAGCAGTAGGTGTTGCCTTTGAAGCTTGACCTCCAGTATTAGAATATACTTCTGTATCAACTACTAAAACATTCAAATCTTCACCTGATGCAAGTACATGGTCAAGACCACCATAACCAATATCATAAGCCCAACCATCTCCACCAATTATCCATTGACTCTTTTTAATCAAGAATTTTTCAAGAGATTTTAATGTTTCTACAATTTGATCAGCTTTAGTATCATTAAATTTCCTATCAAGAATATTTATTACTTTAGCACTAGCTAGTTTTGAATCCTTATATTCATCCATACCTTCAATCCATTCACTAAAGATTGAATTTACTTCTTTGTCTATATTTAAATCAATAAATTCTTGCATTAAGTTCTTAATTCTATCTCTAGTTTGATGTTGAGAAACAGCCATACCATATCCATATTCAGCAGCATCTTCAAATAGAGAGTTTGCCCAAGAAGGTCCTCTTCCGCAATCATCTGTGCAATATGGCATTGATGGAGCAGATGCACCCCAAATTGATGAGCAACCTGTAGCATTTGCTATAGACATTCTATCTCCAAATAATTGGCTTACAAGTTTAACATAGGGAGTTTCACCACAGCCAGCACACGCTCCTGAAAATTCAAGATATGGTTTATAGAATTGTGAATTTTTAAAATTATTTAATTCTATATTATCTTGTTTAGATTTTACTGTTGTTGCAAATTCCCAGTTAATTGCTTGAACTTCAAGTTCTTTTTCATAAGGAGTCATTACTAAAGCTTTTTCTTTAGCAGGACAAACTTGAGCACAGTTACCACATCCAGTACAATCAAGCGGAGAAATTTGAATTCTGAATTCATAATCAGTTAATCCCTTGCCTCTAGCACTCATAGTTTCAAATGTTTCAGGCTTTTTCTTAGCTTCTTCTTTATCAAGTAAGAATGGTCTTATAACAGCGTGAGGACAAACTAATGAACATTGATTACATTGAATACAATTTTCTATCTTCCAATGTGGTACATTAACTGCAATTCCTCTCTTTTCATACTTACTAGTTCCATTGGGGAATGAACCATCAACATGATCCATTAAAGCTGAAACAGGAAGGTCATTACCAACTTGTCTTGTCATAGGGATAAGAATTTTATTTATAAATTCAGGTGCACTCTTTATTGAATGTTCATCTTCAACCTTGCAATCTGCCCATTTTGGATTAATCTTAACTTGATGAATAGATTTTACACCTTCGTCAACAGCCTTATAGTTCATTTGAACTATATCATCGCCCTTTACTCCATAATCTTTAACAATACCTTCTTTTAATAATTTAACTGCAAGATCAAGAGGTAACACTTGAGAAAGTTTGAAGAAAGCTGCTTGCATAACCATATTAGTTCTACCGCCTAATCCAACTTCAGCTGCAATTTTTGTTGCATTTATAGTATAGAAATCAACTTTTTTATCTGCAATATCTTTCTTTAAAGAATTTGGTAGATGTTCTTCTAACTGTTCATCATCCCAAGTTGTATTTAATAAGAATTTACCGCCTTGTTTTAATCCTCTAAGTAAATCATATTGATAAACATATGATTGTTTAGAGCAAGAGATAAAATCACTTTCTGATAATAAATATGTTGAGGTGATTTTGTGATTACCAAATCTCAAGTGGGACATAGTAACACCACCTGATTTTTTAGAATCATAATCAAAATAACCTTGTGCATACATATCTGTATTATCACCAATAATCTTAATTGCAGATTTATTAGCTCCTACTGTACCATCGGAACCAAATCCCCAGAATTTACATCTGATTGTGCCTTCTGGTTCAGTTGATATATGTTCACTTGTGTCAAGTGATTTATTCGTAACATCATCAACAATACCAATTGTGAAATTATTTATTGGTTTAGCAGCCTTTAGATTTTTAAATACTGAAAGTATTTGTGATGGGTTTGTATCCTTAGAACCTAAACCATAGATACCACCAATAATTATTGGCATCCTATCAGAACTATAAAATGCATTTCTAACATCTAAGTGTAAAGGTTGAGCTGGAGCTCCTTTTTCTTTAGTTCTATCTAATACTGCAATTCTTTCTACAGTTTTAGGAATACTTTCCAAAAACTTTTCAACTGCAAAAGGTCTATATAAATGTACTTTTAGAAGTCCTGTCTTTTGTCCTTTGCTATTTAGGTAATCAACAACTTCTTCTATACATTCATTTACAGATCCCATAGCAACAATAATATCTGTTGCATTTTTATCTCCGTAATAGTTGAATAATCCATAATTACGACCTGTAATTTTAGAAATTTTATCCATGTACTCTTCTACAATACTAGGAATTTCATCATAATATTTATTGCTTGCTTCAACTGATTGGAAATAAATATCAGGGTTTTGAGCAGTTCCTCTTGTTTGGGCACCATTGGGATTTAAAGCTCTTTCTTTAAATTCCTTAAGGGCTTTTTTATCTATTAAATCTTTTAAATCATCGTAATCTAAAACTTCAATCTTTTGAACCTCATGTGAAGTTCTAAAACCATCAAAGAAATGAATAAATGGAACTCGTCCCTTAAGAGCACTCAAGTGAGCAACTCCGGCAAGGTCCATAGCTTCTTGAACTGAATTTGAGCATAACAAAGCACAGCCAGTAGCTCTCGCAGCCATGACGTCTTGATGGTCACCAAATATACTTAAGGCATGTGAGGCCAAAGCTCTAGCGGCAACATGAAATACTCCTGGTAATAATTCTCCTGCTATCTTATACATATTTGGAATCATCAAAAGTAAACCTTGTGATGCTGTATAAGTTGATGTTAATGAACCTGCTTGCAATGAACCGTGCATTGCCCCAGCAGCTCCACCTTCTGCTTGTAATTCCTTAACTAAAACTTCTTGACCAAAAATATTTTTTCTTCCTTGAGAAGCCCAAGCATCAATATGTTCAGCCATTGGTGAAGACGGTGTGATAGGATAAATACATGAAACTTCTGAAAACGCATAAGCAACGTGAGCAGCAGCTTCATTACCATCCATGGTTTTGAATTTTTTTCCCATATTAGCCTCCATTTATTAATTTTATTAATATTAAACAACCGTACTTAATATAATTATAAAACCCTGCTTTATGTTTTGCAATAAATTCCATTAATTTTTTATAAAAATCTGTGAAATATAAAGTAAAATTTAAAGCTTTTTCCCCATTATTTTTAAATTTTTTTAATAATCTACAATATTTATACAATATTATATAATAAATAGATATTATATATAGAATATTATCTATTATTAACAAGTTTAAACAATTTTCCTAATTAAATTTTTCTCTCTTCTATAATTCTCTTGTTTAATTCAAGAGCAGGATTATAACCCAGTTCTTTTTGTTTGAAATGTCTTGTGGCTACTTCAATTATTAATGAAGTATGCCTTCCTGGCTTTACTGGAATAGTAAATTTTACCACATTCATTCCCAATAGATTTTCATAAGCATAGTCTATTCCTAACCTGTCATACTCCTTAGACTCATCCCAATCTACTAATTCTACAATAATTTCAACTTCCTTTTCTTCCATTACAAAGCCAATGCCAAACATTTTTTGTACATCTATTATACCTACACCTCTTATTTCCATGAAGTGCCTTGTGATGTTAGGAGATTTTCCCACTAATCTTTCGTTAATATTTTTAATAATTACTAAATCGTCAGAAATAAGTCTTGCACCATTTGAAATAAGATCAAGTGCAGTTTCGCTCTTACCTATTCCACTTCTACCCATTATTAAAACTCCTACTCCATAAATATCTAGTAAACATCCATGTACCCTAAGTGTAGGTGCTAATTCCTCATCTATCGTTGAAATAAGTTCAATAATAAATTTTGTAGATGTATCTGAACTCTTTAAAATGCTGATATCATATTTTTTTGCTAATTCATAAACGAAGGGAAAGATTTCATTATTCCTTGTGAAAATTATGCAGGGAAATTTAAATTTTAAAAGCTTTTCAAAGGATTCTCTAGCCTCATCTTCAGTTAAAGAATTTAAATAACCCCATTCACTATCACCAATAATTTGTATTCTTCCATCAACAAATTTATCAAATTCCCCTAAAAATTGGAGGCCTGGTCTATTGATTTCATCATTTTCTATACTAATATTAGAATAATCGCTAGACTTATTAATAACTTCCAATTTCATCTTCTTTACAAGATTTTCTAATTTTATAGTCATTTTTTTACTCCATTGAAATGATTATATAAAGACTCGGCACTCCTTATGTCCATTCCACTTACCTCTTTAAGTTCATCAACCGAAGCCTTTTTAATTTTATCTAAAGATTTAAAATATTTTAAAAGATTATTTTTTCTCTTTTCACCAATTAAAGGTATATCATCAAGCTCTGATTTAAACATATCTTTATTTCTAAGACTTCTGTGATAGTTTATGGCAAATCTATGTGCTTCTTCTTGAATTTTATATATCATTTTGTATCCTTTAGAATTTAAATCTAAACTGTATTCCTTGTTGTTATAAATAATACCCCTTGTAGTGTGAAAATCATCTTTAACAAGACCTATAACAACAATATTTACTCCCAGTTCTTTTAATACATCTAAGGCAATATTTACTTGCCCCTTGCCACCGTCCATCATAATCATATCAGGAAATCTAGAAAAAGAAGATGGACCTTTTTCTTTATCAATTCTTTCATTAATTCCCCTCAAAAATCTTCTAGTTAAAACTTCTTTAAGAGATGCATAATCATTTGGACCGATAACAGTTTTAATTCTGAATTTCCTATAGTCACTTTTTTTAGATTCTCCCTTTTCAAAAACTACCATAGAACCTACAGACTCAACGCCAGATATATTTGAAATATCGTAAGCTTCTATCCTGTTAAGTTTAATATCAAGTCCCAAGATGTCTGTTATTTCTTCAAGGGCTAGTGAATTAGACTTAGCTCTTTTTGCATACTTATCCCCATATTTATTGATCATATCTAGGGCATTTTTGTGCACCATTTGTATTAATTCTTTCTTTTGACCAATTTGTGGAACTGTTATTGTAACTTTATTTGATCTTTTTGTTGAAAGCCATTCTTCCAAAACCTCTTTCTGTGCTGGTTCTTCTTCAATTATTATCTCTTTAGGAATATAGGAAGTGCCATTGTAAAACTGTTTTATGAATGCAGAAAATATTTCTTCTAAAGGCTCATTAAAATAATCATTTAGCATATAATGTTCACGCCCAATAATTTTTCCATCCCTTATGAAAAATATTTGTATCAAGACTTCATCTATTCCCTTAGCAAGTGCAATTATATCCTTATCATTTGTAGACATAGGATTAGAGATTAACTGTTTTTCTCTTAATTCCTTCAAGTTTTTTATCCTGTCCCTTATTTCTGCTGCTTTTTCATATTCCAAATTATAAGAAAATTCTTTCATTTTATCTTCTAATCTAGTTAAAATTGCATCAGACTTCAAAGATAAAAAATCAAGAATTTCATCTATCATTTTTTTATAAGAATTTTCATCTACATTTCCCTGACAAGGACCAAGACATTTTCCTATATAAAAATTTAAGCACGCTCTATATTTACCCATATTTTTTTCCATATTTAAGGAACAAGTTCTCAATGGAAATAAACTTTCAAAAGTGTCTATGGAGTCATTAACTGCATAAACATCTGGATAGGGACCAAAATACTTAGCACCATCCTTTAAAATTCGTCTAGTTTTCATTACCCTTGGATAAAGTTCGTTAGTTGTAACTTTGATATATGGATATTGCTTATCGTCCCTAAGTAAAATATTATACTTGGGTAAATTATCTTTTATTAAGTTTGATTCTAAAATTAAGGATTCTACTTCATTTTCCACAATTATATATTCAAAATCATAAATATGACTAACCATAGATTTTACTTTGGCAGAAGATTTGCCATAGGAGCCAAAATATTGTCTTACCCTCTTACGCAAAGACTTTGCCTTCCCAACATATATAATTTCATCAGTAGAATTTTTCATTATATAAACTCCAGGCTTATCTGGAAGCTGAGCTAATCTTTCTTTTATATTAATCAAACTTTTACCTTTCTAATTCTTTTGTTACCTCTTTTAACCATTCTTTAACTGGTTCTTGTAAAAATGGTGAGAGTTTTTCATAAACCCTCTTATGATATTCATTAATAACTTCTAATTCCCTATCAGTCAATAGTTTTACATCAATAGCCTCGCATTCTATAGGGCAAAGGCTCATTGTATTAAACTTATAAAAAGTTCCATCATTATACTTTCCATCTTCAATAACTTCCATAATGTTTTCTATTCTGATACCATGTTTATTTTCTTTATAAACTCCAGGTTCATTAGAAACAATCATGCCTACTTTCATTTCATGAACACTTGTATTAGGTGAAATTCTCTGTGGACCTTCATGAACTGATAAGAAATATCCAACTCCGTGACCAGTTCCGCACTTATAATCCATATGATTTTGCCATAATGGATATCTGCAAATAGCATCTAGTCCCAAATCTGTAGTTCCCTTCAAAAATATTGCGTCCATCAAATCTAAATGACATTTTAAAGTTAAAGTAAAGTCAGTAATTTCTTCTTTGTTTAACTTCCCAAGAGCTATAGTCCTTGTCACATCTGTTGTTCCAGTAAAATATTGCCCACCAGAATCTACAAGATAAAATCCCTTAGCTTTTAAAGGGCTTTGTTTGCCTTTATGAGCACTATAATGCATCATAGCTGCATTTGACCCATAAGCAGATATAGTTTCAAAAGAATTAGAAAAATATAGATCTTCTTCAGCTCTAAATTTATCAAGTTGAAGTTGAGCATCATATTCTCCAATTTCTTCATCTTTAACCTTATTCTTTAACCAATAAATATATTTAGTGAGGGCAACCCCATCTCTAATATACGTTTGACGCTGATTTTCCAACTCTATAGGATTTTTTATTGCTTTCAAGTCATTTGTAATATTTGTACCAAAAATAAACTTATTATTATCCTCAAGAGATTTAAAAACCCTTCTATTTACCCTATCCTTATCAATGAATATATTTTTATTTTTATACTTTTCCAATTCCCTATAAAAATCATCATATTCTTTGATTTGCACAAAATTTTTCAGAGATTCTTTTATATCTTTAGCTTTTTCCTTTTGTAAAAATAATGTTGCATTGTTTTCTTCTATTATTAAATATGATAAAACAACTGGAGTGTATAGTATATCTTCCCCTCTAATATTTAATGCCCAACATATATCTTCAAGGTTTGTAATAACTGTCATATCAGCCTTTTTATCATTAAGCTTTTGTCTTATTCTTTTTAATTTATCTTCAAAAGATTCTCCAGCATACTTTTCTTCAAAAATAAAAGCTTTAGCACGAGGAAATTCCGGACGATTTTCCCAAAGGTCTTTAATTAAATCACAACTTTTTATTTTAACATTTTTCTTTTTTAAAGCTTCTTCTAATTTTTCATAGGTAGATTGCAAAAAATATAGATCATTAAAAGCTAAGCTCTGTCCATCTTTAATATTTTCTACTATCCATTTATCAAAATTTAGTACTCCTTCTTGACCTTGTTTCATTAAAGAAAATCCAAAATCCTTAATTTGTTTTTGGGCTTGAATATAATATCTTCCATCAGTCCAAAGATATGCAAAATCATCACCAATTACTGCAGTACCTGCTGAACCTGTAAAACCCGTTATAAATTCTCTTTCTTTAAAATAATCAGGTAAATATTCACAAGAATGAGGATCTAATGTTGGAACTATATAATAATCAACTCCAAATTTTTTCATTTCTTTTCTTAATTTATCTAAAATCATTAAATCACGTCCTTTTACAATATTATAATATCATAAATTTACAATTATTTAATAAAAAATAGACCCATAAAGAGTCTATAATAAATATATTTTATTTTTCAAGTTCCGAAGCTCTGCCACTTCTAAAGGCATCAATAAGAATTTCTGAAATCTCCTTGTCAAAAGATTTAACAACTTTCAAATCTTTATACATATCAAAGTTTCCCGCTCCTGTTGCCCTATAATTATTCATGGCAATTTTAAACTTATCCCCATCCTTAACAGGCTTGCCTTTAAAAGTTATATTTGAAATTCTCTCATAAAAATCTTTTGTAAAATCAACATCAAAATCTATACCATAGAAAAAATCAAAATTATAATGCTCTTCTTTTGGAATCAAGAAATTTTTATTAATTGTATTTTCATTTTCAAGATAGGTGAAATTTTGTTCCAAAGCTTTTTTTAGTTTTTCAGCAGAAATTTCCAAAACGATTAAAGTGTTAGGAAATCTATAGGTGTTTAAAATTTCTCTTATACTTACATTTTCTCTAAGTCCAGAAATTTCATTAGCAAAAGATGTTATGGAAATATCAGCTTTTGAATAATCAATAATTATCTTATTAAAAAAATCTGCCAAAATACTTCCATGTTTTGCTCTTTGAATTTTATCTTCATCGGGATAAGGCCTTTTTAATTTACATAATTTATTATCCAAAAAATCTTGAACTTTATCATCAATATATTTGTATTTATTATATATATTGGTATTTATTTTTTCACCTTTAAATATTTTAGAAGATTTACTATCTAAATCTACTAAAACAAAACCTTCTCCATTTGCAGGAGCCTGACTAGTATAAGTATTATAAATCTTTTTTCCTTCAAAGGGCATATGTTGGTGACCAGTTAAAAGTAAATCAAAATTGAAATTTTTTAGAATCTCCCCACCTACATTTTCATCTGTTTTTGTATTTTTTTCTAATGTTTCAAGATCTATATCATAGCCCCCATGGTAAAGACATATTTTATAGTCACAGTCTTTAATATATTTGAAATTATCTGAAATTGCATCTAAAGGCTTAGTAATAATAAAATTTTCAATATTTTCTTTTCTCTCCCAAAGCTTTATCCAATCTGTAACAACTCCTATGATTCCAAGAGTCTTGCCATTATTTAGTTTTTTTATAATATAATCACTTGTTATTATTTCTTTATTTTTATCCTTAACATTGGCACAAATAAGGGTAGAATTTCTACGGTCAACTAAATTTTTTCAAGTAAGCATAACCATAATTAAAATCATGGTTTCCTAATGTGTAATAGTCAATCTTAAACTCGTTTAAGATGTCAGCCATGAGTTCAGGATTATTTTCTTTTTCTAAATAATAAGCTAGTGATGAGCCTTGTAAAATATCACCAGCATCAAGAAGTATGGTATTTTCATCTCTGTAAGAATTTATTTGGTCGATAAAGGATATATAACCCTTTTTCTTAATATTTCTATCTAAATAATCTGTTGGAAATAAATAACCATGTACATCTGAAGTATATATAATTTTAGTCATATTAACCTCTAACTAATTTTTTTCTTATTTTTGTTGAGAAAAATTCAATAATTATAACAAGGACAATTAAGCCAATTAAAATAGATCCTACTTGATTCCACCTGTAAGAATTTATAGCAAACATAAGTGGAGAACCAATACCACCTGCACCAACTAAACCTAATACAGAGGCATCTCTTAAATTCATATCAAATCTATAGATACCAGTTGAAATAAAATTAGCTGAAAGCTGAGGTAAAATTCCAAATCTAATTTTTCTAAAAGATGTACAACCGAGAGCCTCTAAAGATTCTAAAATATTTTTATTAAGATCAAGTATTGTATCTGAAAAGAGTTTAGTTA